>CALEVL010000303.1 GCA_937924675.1 uncultured Ignavibacteria bacterium
CCTTGTTGATGAGTGCATGAAATCCTTTCGGAGTATTTGTGTTGCTTGCATAGATCCCATCATAATCCGAAATCGCCTCTTCAATGTTGCCTTGCTTTATGTTTGATTGAATCGCAAGATCTTCGGAAATATTTTGCATGATAACCGACTGAGTTGTGTCACCGCTTATCGCTGAATAGTAACTTTCAAGCAGTGCATACTCCGTTACAGTCGCCTGTTTCTTTTCGTAACAGTTGAATATCCGTGCGAGACATGATGTAGCATTACTGCTGTCTTTATAATCCGACACAATTTCTTTGTAATGTCCAATTGCTGCCTCGTACTCGCCGCTGAACTCGCTTTGATATGCAAGAAGAAATAATTCCTGCGCAGAGTTTGGGTTGTCCGATTCAAGTATGTGAATTGTATCCTTCAATCCAAATCCAATGTCAGTAGTATCAAAAATGTTAGTCTGCCGTGCTGCCTGTGAGTTGTCGTCATAAGGATCGAACTTCACGTCTGCATTTGTAACATTTATCTTCTGAGAATCAGGAGGTACATCACCCCAGTAATTCTCAAAAACATAGAATTCTCTACCGGCAGATGCAGGATTCGCACCGCTTATGTAGTAATTACTTCCGGACAAAGTGAATCGGTTATAGCCGTAGTTCAAATCCGGATAAGCATCTTCATCAAAGAGAATGCCCGCATCGTAAGGACTGCCCGTGATAAGATTATCTCCCGCGAACCAGTATGTTGAACCGCTTGAGACAAGCGGACGCATTACGGGAACTGAGGAAGACGAAAGGTAAATATTGTCCTCACACGAATTATCAAATGTGTTCTTCAGAAGATCAGGAGATGAGTAGAAAGAGTAATATGAATTATAGAAATCCGAGATGACATTGTATTTGATCGTTCCATTCGAGTTATCAAGAAACATTCCCGATTCGCCGTATGAATTTCCGTTGATTGTATTGAAGGCAATGTATGGTGATGACTGAATAATGGTCATTCCGTTGTTGCAATTGCTGATGATGTTTGAAACAAAATTCAACATCTCACCCGGACAGTACTCTGCATAGATGCCGTGAGTGAAGCCGACGGACAAGTTGTTTGATGTGATAGTATTGTCCTTCAACAGCACATGCGCGCTATTCTGAAGATAGACTGCATTGTTTAGAACATAAGAGGTCTGATTCACAAAACTGCATCCGGAAATTTCCGCAGAGTATTGCTCCGGCGATTCTTCGGGATCATACCTGTCGGAAATCATTATGCCGTACATTGCATTCTTTATCGTGCAGTTCTTTATCGTATCGCTTGCAAGATCATTCAGCGAGATGCCGTTCCATTTCTTAGTGGAGTCAACCGAAGCGAATGTGGCATCGTTTGCAATCAGTCTTGCTCCTGAATCGCAAACTATTCCGGAGTTTTCTCCGAAGAGGAGCTTTGAGCCCGGGTTGAGGATGAGAGCTGTTTCATGGCCTTTCAGGTAAAGAGTTGTACTGTTGGGGATAGAAAGAACTGCATTGGAATCCAGTACAAAATTAGAACTGTCTTGTAAAAGAAAATCTGCAACTGTTGCACACATAAGTTGGTGTAATCCACCTTTGTAAAGAATGCTACCCCTTCCTCTGATTGATGCTCCGTAATTGCAGAAGAGTCCACCTGCCATAACGGAAATAGCAGCATTTGTATCTAGATATAGGCGGCTATTGTCTTTTAGTATGAGGCGATTGTTATTCCTTACGATTATACTTGAAGAAGAATCCAACAGCAGTCTTGCGTCAGATTCAATAATCATTTCAAAATAAGAAGAATCATTGGATGGAGAGACTTCCGTGAAATCAATACTCTTGTTCTTACTTATTCGTAGAAATACACCCGGATTCACTATGACTCTGGTTGGAAAATCCAGTAATTCAGACAAATTTGGAGTAGTCACATTTCTGTCTATTGTTAAATTGAGACTCAATAGTCCGCTCCGGCAATCATTGAAATCCTGATTTTCTTCACCACAATCACGTCTGGAATCTAAAGGAAACACATAGAAAGGATTACCATTGATATCATCAAGTATAAAATTACCTAAAGACTTTGACCTGATTCTTCTTACACTGTCCGTACTGGTAACTGCATATTGCTGATCCCATGCATTGATTTTATTGTTAAACTGAGACACAGAATATTCTCTTGTTGAACCTGACCATTCAAAGAACAAGCCACCAATTCCATTGTTCTCTCTATAGTAAATTGATAGATCGGCAGTCCAGTAACTCTCTACGTAAGGATATCCGGCATCCCATTCTATCTTGCACGTATCATAAAACTGTACGTCATCACAACTGAAGTCCAATTTATATATACCAAATCCAACACATACTTTAGTTTCACCAGGTGCAGTATTCCAGTCATGGTTTAATTGCGCTGCACCCCCTATTCAGGACCAATCTTGACTTAAGTTAAGTTGGGTTTGT
>CALEVL010000304.1 GCA_937924675.1 uncultured Ignavibacteria bacterium
TTACCCCAGCCGTTGAATCCTATAACCACGGCAGTCCTTAAACTTGGATAGCTATGCTAATTGAAAAATGAAAGTTCACTGAGGAGATGAAAGGTATAGTATAGGGTAAATTGGAGCACTATGCCAATATGGGATTAGTAAAAATTACAGAAAGAGATTTACACCTTTCGTTTCATGAATACTAATTCCTGTATCAAGAATCTTGAATTGATTGAGATCACACGAGTACATTAATTTAAATACCCCCGCTAATAAGGAATTTTTAAGACCTTTAATAAATTAATAGGGCTTGTATATTACATTCAAACATTTTTCCAGTTGAACAGAAAGGTTAGAAACATATCTATAGCTCTGATCATAATTGCAGCTGTTGCATTTTTTGTTGTGCCTAAACTCTTGTCAGAAAAGAACAAGGTTCCAGGTGACGGAAAACAAGGTCAGCAGGATCAGGCAATATTAGTGGATGCATATGTTGTGAATTTAAGAGAGCTTGCCAATGAGATTTCGACAGTTGGCACTATAGTGGCAAATGAAGAAGTGGAAATAAGAAGTGAATTGCCGAGAAAGATCACAGGAATATATTTCAAAGAAGGATCATATGTCCCCAAAGGAAAAATCCTTTTTAAGCTTGATGATTCAGATCTGCTTGCACAGTTGAAGAAACTTGAACTTGATGAGCAGCTTCAGTTGAAACAAGCTGAAAGAGAAAAGCAGCTACTGGATAAAGGACTCCTTACTTACGATGAATATGATATAAGACAAACAAATATTGAGAAGATCAGAGCCGATATGGAGTTGGTTAGAATAAATTTAGATAAGACCGAAATCACTGCACCATTTTCAGGCATTACAGGGTTCCGCAACGTGAGTGACGGCAGCTTTGTAAATAATACCGTAGTTCTAACAACAGTTAAAGATATTAGAAAAGTAAAGGTTGATTTTTCTATTCCGGAAAAGCTTATCTCAGAATTCAGCAAAGGGCAACAGATTGTGTTCAAGGTTGAAGGTTATGATGATGAGTTCACTGGAACAGTAGTATCCTATGATCCTCAATTGAATGAAAATACAAGAAGCATAGTACTCAGAGCAATGGCAGATAATGCGGGAAGCAAACTTCTTCCCGGTTCATTTGTAAAAGTCAATCTTCAGCTCAAAAAGTTGAGTGATGCAGTTATGATTCCTTCCGAAGCCGTTGTACCAAAACAATCCGGACAAAGTGTGTTCCTTTTCAAGAACGGAGTAGCGGTATCTCAGGATGTAAATATTGAAAAAAGAAGCGAGAGTGAAGTGTTGGTAACCTCAGGCGTAAACGAGGGAGATACGGTAATTACGACAAATATTTTAAGAATCAGAAATAATGGGAAAGTAAAACTTGCAAAGATATTCTGATAAATGAGCCTGTCCGCAGTTAACATAAAACGACCGGTATTATCTATAGTGCTTTCTATAGTGTTGGTACTGTTTGGAATTGTTGGATTCATGAATCTTGAAGTCAGAGAATATCCCAATATTGATGCACCAATCATTTCAGTTTCCACAAATTACCCCGGCGCAAATTCAGATGTAATAGAAGCTCAGATCACTGAACCTCTTGAGCAGTCAATAAACGGAATTGACGGCATCCGGATAATGACCAGTACAAGCCGCGAGCAGCAGAGCAATATTTCAGTGGAATTTGATCTCGACAAAGATATTGATGCAGCTGCAAACGATGTCAGAGACAGGGTTTCCAGAGTCCTGAGACAACTTCCCGCAGGTATCGATAATCCTGTTGTTGAAAAAGCAGATGCTGATGCAACGCCAATTATCATTGTGTTCGTAAAGAGTGACAGCAGAAACATTCTCGATGTCAATGAATACGCCTTGAATGTAATTGCTGAGAGGATTCAGACAATCCCCGGTGTAAGTTCAACCAGATTGTTTGGTGAAAAGAAATATGCAATGAGAGTCAGGATGGATCCTGACAAATTGAATGCATACAGTCTTTCTCCGCTTGATGTTCAGCGGGTTTTAGGCAATGAGAATGTGGAGCTTCCATCCGGAAGGATTGAAGGAGATAATACTGAACTTACAATAAGGACTTTTGGAAGACTATCCACCCCGGACGAATTCAACAGCATCATCATTAAGCAGGATAATTCCGGCATTGTAAGATTGAGTGATATTGGTTATGCAGAGTATTCCGCGGAAAACGAAAGGAATGAAGTAAGAGGAAAAGGGCAAAAGGGAGTTACTGTCGCTATACTTCCTCAGCCGGGTGCAAATGTTCTGCAGATTTCAGATGACTTCGCAAAAAGGTTCGAAGAAATTAAAAAAGAACTTCCGGAAGATATATCAGCAGAAGTAATTTATGACTTCTCTACTTTTGTAAGAAAGACTGTTGTTGAGGTTGAGGAAACCATCTTTATTGCGTTCGGACTTGTAGTACTGATAATATTTCTTTTCCTTCGCGACTGGCGTTCAACGTTCATTCCTGTCATTGCAATTCCCGTTTCTATTATTGCGACATTTTTCATTATGTACTTAGTAGGATTCTCCATAAATGTCCTTACATTGTTTGGAATAATTCTTGCCATAGGATTAGTGTGTGATGATGCGATCGTAGTGCTGGAAAACATTTATACCAAGATTGAAGAAGGAATTGATCCGGTTCAAGCGGCATTCAGGGGCTCAAAGGAAATCTATTTTGCAATCATTTCTACGACAGTAACCTTAGCTGCCGTTTTTCTTCCTATCATGTTTTTGCAGGGATTGACCGGAAGGCTGTTCAGGGAGTTTGCAGTTGTGATTGCCGGCTCTATAATAATATCTGCATTCGTTGCTCTTACGCTTAGTCCAATGCTGAGTTCACGTATGTTGAAAGTTCATGAACCAAGCTGGTTCTATAAAAAGACAGAACCGTTTTTTGTATGGCTTACAGAAGCATACAGGAGAACTCTCGACGGGTTCATGAAAGTCAGGTGGCTGAGTTTCATAATCATGGCTGTCGTTATGGTTTTAATATATGTTGTTGCTAAAGATTTGAAGACTGAATTAGCTCCGTTTGAAGACAGATCTAATGTTCGAATATCGGTAACTGCACCCGAAGGCTCTTCTTATGACTTTACTGACAGGTATGTAAGGGAAATCGGACAATTCATTATTGATTCTATCCCTGAAGTAAGATTCCCGGTTGAGATTGTAGCAGGCGGGGGAGGCAATACTGCAGTCAACAGCGGCTTTGTTAATATATATCTTGAAGAGCCCGAAGACAGAAAGAAATCTGTAGATGGAGTAATGAAAGATCTTTCAAAGGCAGTCGGACAGTTTACAGGAGTTCGATCTTCAGTTTCTCAACCTCCTACCATCGGTGCACGCTTTGGCGGATTGCCTGTTCAGTTTGTTATAATGTCATCGAGTTTTGAAAAGCTTACGGAAGTTTTGCCAAAGTTCCTGGAAGAAGCCGGAAAAGATCCGCGCCTGCAATTTGTAGATGTTAATCTAAAGGTTAATAAACCGGAAATAACTCTTTCCATAGACAGGGAGAGAGCTTCAGAGCTTGGTGTAAGCGTTGAGGATATTGGCAGAACTTTGCAGCTTGCATTTGGCGGTGAAAGGATGGGTTACTTCCTTAGAAACGGCAAGCAATATCAGGTGATTGGTCAACTTGAAAAGGAATATAGAAACGATCCGGCAGATCTCAATTCTTTGTATGTGAAGAATTCAAGCGGAGAGATGATAACACTGGCAAGCCTTGTTAAACTTGAAGAAGAAGCAGTTCCCACATCTAGATTCAGATTCAACAGAAATGTTTCGGCTACGATTTCTGCCGGCACCAAACCCGGATTTACATTGGGAGACGGCAATGCAGCTATGAAAGAAACTGCTGAAAAAGTTCTAGATGAAAATTTTTCAACTGCCTTTACAGGTCAGTCAAAAGATTTTGAAGAAAGCGCATCAAGTCTGTTCTTCGTATTCATGTTTGCAGTGTTGCTAATTTACCTTGTGCTTGCAGCTCAGTTCGAGAGTTTTGCAGATCCGTTCATAATAATTTTAACTGTACCTCTTGCAGTTGCCGGTGCGCTTATCTCATTATGGATGTTTGATATGACTATGAACATCTTCAGTCAAATAGGTATTGTTATGCTTGTAGGACTCGTAACCAAGAATGCAATTCTTATAGTTGAATTTGCAAATCAGATAAAGGCAACAGGCATTGACAGATATGAAGCTGTAAAGGATTCTGCCGTAAGACGATTCCGCCCGATCATGATGACAAGTCTTGCAACAATTCTCGGGATTCTTCCAATAGCATTGGGATTCGGAGCCGGTAGCCGAAGGTCACTTGGAATAGCAGTAGTTGGCGGGCTTATTTTTTCAGGATTCCTGACACTTTATTTAGTACCTGCAATTTACTCTTACCTTTCAGCCAAGAAAGTTAAAGTTGTAGAAGAAGAAATTCCTGTCTCAGACAATCCTGCATTGGATACAATCT
>CALEVL010000305.1 GCA_937924675.1 uncultured Ignavibacteria bacterium
TCGAATTTTGTTAAACCCTTTAATCCAAAGATTTGAAACATTTTGGACAGATGTGACTATAGATGATATCTCACGGCAATACCGCACTCACAAAATTCGCAGCATTATTATCCGCAATCGCAAAGTCAGTCCCGTCAACAAAGTCATCGCCGGTCAGGTCCGTCGCAACATATCCGCTCAGAAAGTTTGAAGCGTCATTGTCTATAAGACTCACATCCGTTGCATCAACGGTTCTGTCCTGATTTACATCGCCGGAATATATTGCATATCTAGCAGGACTTAAGCGAACCTGCACTACATTCTGTCCGAAAGCAAAAACGGGATTTGCCGACAGGTCATAAGATCCGGAACCCCTTGGGAATCCGATTGGAATCGCTGTCCACGTTTCTATTGAATTCCTGTGAAGCACCTTCAGGAAGCAAGTTTCATCAAACGGAACATTCCTGAAACTCAAATCACAATTGCCTGCAGAATTGGAAATGCTTTGTGCTGAGTCATATACTATTGTTGGGTTTGAATAATTCATAAGCACGGCTTTTATTGTGTCGGGTGTTTGAGTATTGTTAGTTGTCTTGTAATGACCCTGCAGAAAAACTTTTAATGCAAGATTTGATTCCGCCAGTTCCATTTGATTGATACGGATACCGCAAACATGAAATCTTCCGGTCTCACCTGACACTCCATCCCTTACTCTCACTCTCCATAATCCCTTAGAATTCTGTCCTCCAAATTTTCCCATCAGACTGTTCTGCGGTCTGAGATGTCCTGAAATTGATGCATACTTACCTGAACCGATTATGCTGTCTGCCTGATCAGAAAATATTATTCTTGCACTGTTGTCAAAACCCGCAGGTTGAATGTTAGTCATCAAACTTAATGAATCACCTGAGGGAGATACAAGAGTTACCGTAAGATCTGAAAGTCTTGAGTGATTTAGTGCTATCATTACCTCAAGGTCTGTTATCGTAGCGTTCTTGTAAATTGGAATGATCATCTCTACAGTACCTGTTGTTCCGGTGCTTGGTAAGAGCTGTTCAAGATCCGATGTAGGCCAGTAGAAGCCGCTAAAATAAGAGTCATCCGGACCTTTCAAAAGCGGAGAAACCTTTACTCCTGCAGTGGTTGCAGGTTTGCTGAATTGTGCCTCATTCCTGAAATACATTTCCGGACCGTCGTCGCTTTCATTGTCTCTCAGGTAGCCGTCAAAGTTATAGCATACCTCGGTCTTCGATGTAAGATCATTGCTGAGATCGAGTGCTCTATATGTATTCGCAAACACGCTGTCCTGACTTCTGAAATATCTGTTCTGAATTCTGAGCTCGTCAATCATGCCGTTGAAGTCTGCCGTTGCACCGGGAACTCCGCCAATGAATAACGAATCACTTCCTGAAGGAATTGACCCGAATGAAACTGCCTGAAAACCATTAAGCAATCCGTTGGAATAAAATCTTACCGAATCTGATTTGATGGAAGCAGTAACTCTGCTCCAGTTGTTTGCGGGCAATATGATATTTGAAAGTGCCAGAACTCCGTTGACAGTTACGCAAAATTTGTTGCCAATCAGATGGACAAAGTACTGACTGCCTTTGGTTGCAACATTACAAGTCTGACTCGTTCCGATCGGATAAATCCACATGTCAAAAGTAATCTCGTTGCTGAACTCTATTGTCGAAGCATCAGGTGCGGCCATGTAGTCATTGTTTCCGTCAAAGACCGCCGCCTGATTTGTGCTTATGGTTGAACCAGGCTGAAATGAGTATGAGACCGGTGATACATTTCTTGCCTGAACCGGATTATCAAATTCTGAATAATCGGTGGTTGAAAACGGGGACAAAGAATTCTCTCTTTGAAAAGGAAGTGAAAGAACAAGTCCTGCATAAACACCGCTTGATGTTGCTATAATGCTTCTGAAACTTGCTGACACTTCCGAAGCAGACAGTGCCTTGTTCCATACCCTTACTTCATCAAGCTTTCCGTTGAATGGTGAAGATGAGCCGGAAATTCCTACAAACAGAGAATCTGTGTTTGATTGAGGAGCAGTAAGCGCTGATGTCATTGATGAATCAAGGACTCCGTTTATGTATATGCAATGTTCGTTTGACACAGAATTGTAAGTAGCGCTGATATGATACCATGTCCCCGGCTGAATGAATGTTGAGGTTTTACTTGCCAATCTTGTAGAGCCGTTGATCAGCAGGAATATTCGTCCGTTGGTCAATCTTAGTCCGTATTTTAGTGAAGTTCCGAGCGTACCTCCTTTTGATACAATCCCTCTTGCTATTGCACTTGTTGATGTTTGATTTATCCATGCCTCAATTGAAAAACTTCCGGTAATGTTGAGTGAAGTTGAATTCGGAACAGAAAGGTAACTCGTGTTAACTCCGTTGAATGAACATGCCTGATTCCAGCTCATGTATGATGCTGCTTCGTTGCTTGTGAACATGCATAATGCAATTGCAATGATACACAGCGGTGAAAATCTTTGGAGCATGATGAACGCTTTTTGCAAGCTCGTAATGCTCTTTTGTTTTACAAGTTCTTTCATTTCGGGATGATGTTTGATTTGGTAATAGTTGGGCAAAATTACCTACCATCATCCTGCGGACAAAACGAAATTTTGCTTATTCTTAGTGAGAGAATCGAACCTCATCAATCAAGATATTGAGATTTTGGGCTGCTTTGTGGGATTTTGAAGTAAAATGTAAACTAAATGTTAAGAGCAAAACGACTCAGCCAAGGCGCTCAAACGAAGAATATCTATTGCCTAAAAATATATCCGTGCTCTTATTTTCGTTCCCGCCGGAGTCTCCTTGCTCTTCGGGACTCCACCAAGTGGCAGATAACCTGTCGTCCCCGAGTGCTCCTATCGGGGACAAGCTGATAGCACAATAATGTTTTCCTGTTCCCGCTGGAAACAGCCTGTCCGAAAACACAGATTATTTCAATTTGAATTGGTGCAATTTTGAGTTTGGGAATATTTTTAGACGATAATTTATTTGTTTGTGAAAATGATAGTAATAATCCACTTAGAAATTCTTTAATATTGTCAAAAGTGTCGTGATAC
>CALEVL010000306.1 GCA_937924675.1 uncultured Ignavibacteria bacterium
TTATGCCTGTTGGTGGCTCCTCGTTTCACTCGGAGAACACCAACAGGGGCGGAAAGAAAGTGAAAGTTGTAGAAGAAGAAATTCCTGTCTCAGACAATCCTGCATTGGATACAATCTGATTCGTTTCCATTAATTTTTCAGCCCGCGTCAGAGTCTCCGGCGTTTTCGCCGTTGTTGGTGTTCCCAAAAGTTTGCGAAGTAGAGAGTTACAATTCTCAAAAAGTGTAATGCAAACTTTTGGGTCACCAACAACTTACCCTAAAAGTGAAAAGATTGAAAAGAGGTGTTATGCCTGTTGGTGGCTCCTCGTTTCACTCGGAGAACACCAACAGGGGCGGAAAACTATTATTTTGTCGAGGCGGGAACTCTGCGGCAATTGATCATTAAAAGGGACAAATCAGATTCATGAGTGTCAGAAGATTGCAGACAGGATTCGATACTTTCTATTTTGTAACATTCACTTGTTTTCAATGGATGCCGTTGTCTGAAATTACAAACCTTATTTCCGCAGAGTCCCCGCGTGTGTTGTTGTGATATCAGAAAAGCAAACTGTGCGGGTGACTCTGCGGGGACAAAAAAAGAAAGTGAGCCCTTTGTTATTTTAACGGCGCTGAACTTAAAGAATAGATTCAAACCATAAATCATTTCATTAGGATAAATTTCTTTGTAATGGCAAATTCTCCCGATGTCATTTTATAAAAATAGATTCCTGAATTTAATTCTGAACCGCCTGTAAAATTAACTGAGTAATTACCTGCATTCCTGAATTCATCAACAAGAGTAGAAACTTCTTTCCCAATCAGATCATAAACCTTCAATGTAACTATATCAGATTTAGGAATTGAAAAGTCAATTCTTGTCGAAGGATTGAACGGGTTCGGATAATTCTGTCCTAGCTTATATTCAAATGGAACTTCAGTATTAGTCTGTGTAATCCCTATCAAATTTCCGTATCTCAGGAAAATACCTCCTGCTCCGCCTGCATATCCCAATTCAGGATTTATGAACTGCATCAGCCTGACTGATGACGCCGCTTGTGAAGGGACGATTTCCTGTGTCCAGGTAGACCCGTAATCAGTTGTTTTAAAACACTTATTTGAATTTGTATAAAGCATTAAGAAAATAAGGTTCGAACCGTCTTTTAATCCGAACATATTAAAAGGAATAAAATTTGCGACGCCCGGCGGATTTGGAACGGTCACCCATGAATTCCCGCCATCTGTTGTTTTTCTTATTGCGTTTCCTGTTCCGTTACAGGCAGTCATTCCATTATTATTATCTGTAAATGCAATTGAAGAAAAATATAAACCCGTTGAATTTCCTGTTCCAGTTAATACTGTTGATGTCCATCCACCGCCGGTAAATCCATTTACCGTTTTGAATGACCTGTTTGTCGTTATGTTAGCAGTGAAATTCCCCGTTGAGATCCAGTACTTTCCGGTATCTGTCCAGTCCCATGCATTCAATAAACCGGCTTCATTAGCCAAGGCTATTGGCGCATTTGGAGAAAGCAGCCAGTTCGATCCTCCGTTAGTAGTAAATCTCCACTGATGGGGCTGACCTGCTCCTGTAGGATCGCCGTAATAAATTCCGTAATTTTGATTAAACATTTTTATTCCGTCAGAGAAACTTCCTGCCAGGGAAAACTGCATAGTCCAGTTATATCCACCATTTGAAGTCTTATAAATACTCCCGCTTTCAGTACCTATCCAGCAAAACGAAGTATCGAGTGCAGAAATGCTGGTGATATTACCTGATGGCAGCCCAAAATTTCTTGCATCCCAGTTTAATCCTCCGTTAGTAGATCTGAATACCGCAGCATTATCACTGCATACCCAGATCAGATTCTGATTTATCACCGACATGCAGTAGATTTCTCTTGACCCGGGAATAGTACTTACATATGACCACTGGCTGAATGAAATTGTTGTGCTAAAAAAAAAGAAAAGTAGAAGTATTTTTTCCATGCTTTGTCTCATTTCTATTAGATTGAAAAGTTTAGTAATATACTCTGTTTTGTCTCTAGAATCAATATTTTTGTCCCCGCAGAGTCACCCGCACAGTTTGCTTTTCTGATGTCACAACAACACACGCGGGGACTCTGCGGCAAGAAATGCCTGAATCCAAACTATTTCAATCCATTTCCGCAGAGTTCCCGCCTTGGCAAAATAATAATTTGTGTTCATTGTATAAAGTCGGCGGGTAACTCTGCGGGGACAAGAAGTTCAGCTTTCCGCCAAGATAATTGGAGCTAACTCTAAATGAAAGTGAGCCCTTTGCTAATTTACCGACGGCATAATGATCAACTTCCGCAGAGTTCCCGCCTTGGCAAAATAATAACCTGTGTTCATTGTATAAAGCCGGCGCGTAACTCCGCGGGGACGGAAATCAATTTTTGTTAAATTCTTGTCTTTTACTGCGTAAAGTATTTGACCGGCTTAAAGCTGTAAGAAGTCGTTTGATGATTCTAAGAATACAAAACTAATCAGGAAGAATTGTTGACTGCGTTCTAAATGAACTGATCAGTTCTGTAAGAAACCGGATTGCTCCGGTAAGAATCAAGCGTGTGTATGGAAGAATGTTTTGCGACTCTTTAAGAATTCGACATCCTTCAATAAGGT
>CALEVL010000307.1 GCA_937924675.1 uncultured Ignavibacteria bacterium
ACTAATTCAAAAATATCAACCAATACCGAAATGGAATCATTGAAGAAATTAGCCGCAACACTTGAGATCAACCTCACCGGTGCGGAAACAGAAGCCGAGATCACGCAGGCAATTGAAACCAAAACAAAAGCTCTGAAGGCTTCTGAGTCTGCAGCTGCCGATGCGCTAAGAGTGGCGGGCGAAGCAAATGCCGTCAAGCTTGTTGATGATGCAGTTACAGCAGGCAAGATCACACCTGCACAGAAAGATGAGTTCCTGCCGTTTGCAAAGCAAAACTATGACGGATGCTCGAAGCTGTTTGCATCCATGCCGGCAAAGGACCTCACGGAAAAGTCTGACGTAACAAAAAATGCTGACAGGATACCGGCTGAATTCTCAAAGGTAACTTATGAGGACGTGCTCAAAGATCCGGAGAAGTTTGTCGGGAAGCTGACGGACGAACAGCTCATGAAATTAAAAGCGAACTCCGCGAGATTCGCTGATACATCTGTCTGAAATTACTAACACTCTAACATAATCTATTATGCCTTACGCAAAAACACTCGTCGCCGATTCAGTCGCAGCCAGACTGATTGAAGCACAGGGAATATATCAATACTGCAACCGCTCTCTTGACGGACTTGTCAGACAGGGGACCTCATCGGTTGACGTGCCAAACCTACCCGGTTTAAACGTGGTAACCTCAGGCGCTACTGACACTGACGGTTCTGTAAGAAAAAGAACCAAGTCTGATACGGCAATGATCAATATACCGCTGTCAACGGCGGCAGTGCCGATCGCAGATGAGATACTCGGACAGTTCGAGTCGAATGGTATGCTGATGAAAGAATTCACTATCAGCGCAGCTATGACTTTCCAGGAACATTTTGATAAGACTGTGATAACGCAAGCTCTGACTACTACCAATACAATCACCGACTTTGCAACTCTCGGATGGGCGCAGATCACCGGCATAAACAAAGCGCTTGATGTTCTGAAGGTTCCGAAAAGAGGCAGGATTATTGCGATCAGCGCAAACCTTGCCGATTCGTTCTACGCGATTGATGTAGTCAAGAATGCGCTGGCATACAATATTGCCAAGTTTGAGTCAGGAGAGTTCATTTCAGTAATGGGAATGAAATTCTTCATCTCTGCCAATGTCCCGCTTTCAACAACCAAGAATCAGATTGTTGGATTTTACGGACCTGCAATGGCGGTTGTGCTCAGCAAGTATATGGAGCTCAAGACCAGATATAACGAAGCTGTTTTCATGGACATACATGACCTTATCTCACACTTTGGAATAAAGCTTCTGTCTGCAAGCTACGCAGTCAAAGGTAAAGAGTCCTAAGCTTATGAGCCCGATCATTGCAGTATTGCTGTGCGCAGCTCTAATAGTATATGCAATACTGCACTTGCTCCCGCACCGTAACAAAGCAAAAGGAAAACTGCTCTTAACATTTGTAATCAACAACATTAAAATAAAAGGAGAAATAACATTGGTTTCTTTAAGATCAACACAATACGCAGAATCCGGAGAGCTTCAGGCAGTTGACAGGCTTGGCAATCCGGCAGAAGTCGAACCCGGCTCGGTCAATTTCTCAAGCTCCGATGAAGGAGTGTTCAGGATTGAGAGACTTGACAACGAGAAGCAGGTTAAGGTTATCGCAACAGGTACCGGCGTTGCGCAGCTCAACTACTCTGCAGACGCAGATCTCGGCGACGGAGTTGTAACAATCGAAGGTTTCACAGGCGTAGAAGTATTGCCCGCTCAGGCAGTTGGATTTGCCGGGCTCAGCTTTGGCGAGCCGCAAGAGCAGTAACAGATTATACACAACCCAAACGTGAAGGTAACACAGGCCCGCCGTAAGCCATAACAGTGTGAATCACGGCAGAGTGTTTCATTCGTTCTTTGTGGAATACGCGTAAAAAATCGGCTTCGGGGTTGTGCCGCAAACAATCCCACACCGCGGGTTGGAGCAGTGGTTGCTCACGAGACTCATAACCTCGTAAAGGCAAGTTCGATTCTTGCACCCGCTACGAGAATTCGTTAATCAACAAAATCACAACATGCCCACTTACACAATTCATATTAAGATTGAGACCGATGTTAATGTTACAGCTGAAGACAGAGATCAGGCAATAGAGCTGGCAGGACAGCTTGAGCTTGGTCAGTTCATCAGCAGAGACAATGCGACAGTAACCGCTGTGATGGAAGACGTTGCTGCAGAGATACCCGATGAAAATCCGGACGAAGGTCCTGATGCTAATCCCGGAGGTGAGAAATGATCAGCCGGTCAGAGCAGAGCAGAAACTTCTGGAACAACTGGGACTTTAAGACTATACTCGTAGTGCTCCAGCTCATCGGCGTGATCTGGCTTGTTGCAACAACTTATTCAAAGCTTGAGGCGAGGGTAGAAAATAACCGGATCCTACTGAATCAGGAAGTAGGTAATATTCAGGAAGACATCCGGCAGATCAAGCTCGAGGTTCATGAACTTCACAATTATCTTCTCAAACAAAAATTAGAGAAATGAAGAACTGGCAAACAACAGTTGCAGGAATTGTATTCACAATAGGCAGTGCCTTTGTGGCAAGCGATGACCTTGTGCTCAGGCAGGTAGGACAGATCCTGGTAGCCGCAGGCGGTTTGTTCGGCTTTTACTTTGCCAAAGATAAGGGTGTCACCGGCGTTGGCAAGGATGCAAGAAGAGAATCTGAATATTAATAATTACCGACATGCCTCTCACTAACAGACCAAGTGTCACTACATATCAGGTTGGGCAGACAGTCTATATCCCGTACCTTGGCGCAAACAATAATCCGCAAGCGGCAGTAGTTGAAAAGACGGAAAGTGTAGTGACTGATGTTGACAATAATAACACTGCAGAGCAAGTGAACAATTACTTTTTCGTTGGGGGCGGTAATTTCAGTCTGCCGGAGTCTCAAGTATTTGTTTCTGCAGCGGCACTTGAAACTTATCTTGACAACTTAATTGATGCACTCTGATGCTGGTCACCGGTACTAATGGGACATTCAATATAACGACACAGAGCATTACACATTATTACCAATCTCGTAATAATGTGTTCGTGCATTACACCGATGGTCACTATGATATTGTACAGTGTTCATCTCATAAAAGCGCAATGTATGTAGCGCGCGAAATGTTCGCGCAGGTTTACAAAGATTTTGTTACAATTGGTTCTACAACCGGGCGCAGCTATTATATTAATGTTACTAATATTGTCAGCAAGTCTCAACTTGGAAGTAATATCACTGTGAACTTCCCCAATGCATCTGTTGCAATTACCCGCCCGACCGAAGCTTCAGCAATACATGAATATGAGTATCTGAGCGATGTATATGATGCGCGTCGGTTCCTTGCTACATTCGCAGGCACAACCCTGACTGTTGACGACAGTGGCGGTGCAGACTACACAACTATTGCTGCAGCAAATGCGGTAGTAACTACAGGGCAATGTATCAAAGTACGTGCAGGAAATTATGCTGAAAATTTCACGCTGAAAAACGGAGTCACATACTATTTTGAAGCCAATGCCGTTCACGACGGTGAGATCACTCCTGCTAATAACTCTGCATTCACATCCAGGATTCTTGGCTATGGAAGATTTGAAAGGAGCGGAGCAGGCAGCAGCGATGTTCATATATGGAAAGATATTGCTGTTGAAGGGACAACTCAATCCCGTGTGTTCTGGGAATGTGAGTCCATAAAGAGTGACCACACGAGAACATTCTTTACAATGTCAGGCAGAACAGCAATGCGAATAAAAGGTAATGGAGCGGACAAATATTCAGCTGGTGGAGGACATATCTTTGACACCGATGCTATGTGTACGTTCGATTTGGATATGGTCACTGTCAATAACTTC
>CALEVL010000308.1 GCA_937924675.1 uncultured Ignavibacteria bacterium
GGCAACTTTCAACTTTCAACTTTCCCGTCTGAGCCGGGCAGGCAACTTTCAACTTGCCTTATATCATTACTCTGAATTTTGTAAATTAAATCAAAATTGAAAATGAAGCACAAGCACATCCTTAAAAACGCTCCTGAAAAGGACAAGTCATATAGAATTGAATACAAAGGCGAGGAGCTTTATGACGCAAAGGTTCTGGACTATGAAAGCGGTTGCTGGGCAAAAGTACAAGTAACAAGTGTTCTGCCCGGTAAGAATTCATCCCTTTACAAGGAAGGACAGGAATTTGACCTGAAGCTGGCATATTACAAGTTGTATGAACTCACAGAGTCCGAATGATTCTTACCCGCTCTGAGATCGTTCTCTCTGAATCGCAGAAAAAGATGGTCAGAAACGGATGGGGAGAAGAGATCATAGAAAAAATAGCTGTTGAAAAGATCGTCTATGATTCAGACGGATTGGAAGTTGATGGGTATCTGGCATATCCAGGAGTGTTAAATGGAAAACTTCCATTGATAATCTGGAACCGGGGCGGCAATCGACTTGAAGGAGCGATTGATGAGTTTCTTGCAACAGGTATGTTCGGTGAAATAGCATCATGGGGATATGTTGTCCTTACATCTCAATACAGGAAGGATGACGAGTTCGGAGGTAAAGATGTGAATGATATTCTGAATCTCTTAACAGTTGCTGAATCTTTGGAATTCTGCAATACTGACTTAATAGGGATGGAAGGATGGAGCAGGGGAGGCATGATGACATACAGAGTATTGACAATGACAGATAAGATCAAATGCGCAGTTATTGTTTCAGGACTTGCAAATCTGAACAGGTGGGAGAAAGACAGGATGAAGCTTTCTGATATTTATCCTGAAATTTTTGGCGGTCCCGATGAATCGGATATAAGAGAGAATTTGAAGAATAGATCAGCTGTAAATTTTGCAGAGACGATATGTCCGGTTACTGCAATTCTTCTGATTCACGGAACAGATGATAATACGGTTTCGTGTGATGATTCTGTTGAAATGAATAAACTTCTGTGCAATAAAGAAAGGGATCTGGAGCTTAGAATCATTGAAGGCGGAGATCACTACCTTCGCAAATTCAGAAAGGAAGTTTCAGAATTGAGGAAGGAATGGTTCAGGAATTATTTACAGAAATGAACTTAATTCAATTGTTAAGCTGTTCACAAATTTCAGTAAACTAAATCACACTAAAACATGTACGATCCAATCATGGTACAACCAATGAGAGAAGAAGCAAAAGAAATCGGATTCAAAGAATTGCTTTCTGCCTCGGAAGTTTCAGACGAACTTAACAGACCGGGAACAACTCTGCTGTTCGTAAATTCAGTTTGCGGTTGTGCCGCCGGCAAAGCCAGGCCGGGACTTTCGCTTGCTATTGACTGGGCAAAAGAAAATAATGCAATGCCGGATAATCTTGTAACTGTATTTGCAGGAATGGAAACAGATGCCGTGGCTGAAGCAAGAAAGTTCTTCGATAATAATCCGCCTTCTTCTCCGCAGGTTGCTTTGTTAAAGGATGGCAAACTGGTTCATCTGATTCAGAGACTCGATATAGAAAACAATGATGCCTATACAGTTGCAAATAAGGTGGCCGGTGCGCTGAATGAATATTGTAAAGCGCCTGTAGATGAGAAGTAACCAGGAACGGGATGCCAAGTAAAAAGTAATTACAATTTAAGACACTTTTTTGATATATTAATCGGAACAAAGTGAACATGTAAGTATTGTATCGAAAGCCTGCCGAATCAATTTACGGCGGCTAATTTACCCCAAATAAATCAAACAGAATTCATTAAAATGGACAGTAACTTTTCAAACAGAGTGCAGGATGTTATCAGACTCAGCAGGGAAGAGGCTATCCGTCTTGGTCACGATTATATCGGAACTGAGCATCTTCTTCTTGGAATCATCCGGGAAGGAGAAGGAATCGCAATAAAGATCTTCAAAAATCTGGGGGTTGACGCAGCGAAGATCAAAAAAACGATTGAGGATACAGTCAGGCAGGCAGGCGGCACTCTGACAGTGGGAAATATCCCTTTAACAAAGCAAGCTGAAAAGGTCTTAAAGATAACATATCTCGAAGCAAAGCTTTTCAAATCAGATGTGATAGGTACAGAGCATCTTCTTCTCTCAATTCTGCGGGAAGATGATAATCTTGCTGCACAAATACTTCATCAGTTAAATGTGAATTATGAATCGGTGAAGTCGGAACTTATGAATATTTTGAGCGGCAAACCGTCAGCCGGTGCGCCATCTCCAAAGTCATCAACAGAAAAGAAACAGGAGCGAAGCAAAACACCTGTATTGGATAACTTTGGAAGAGATCTGACAAAGATGGCAATTGAGAACAAACTTGACCCGATTGTCGGCAGAGAAAAAGAAATAGAGAGAGTTGCACAGGTTCTCAGCCGTAGGAAGAAAAATAATCCTGTTCTTATTGGTGAACCAGGTGTTGGCAAAACTGCAATTGCAGAGGGACTTGCACTTAGAATTGTCAATAAAAATGTTTCAAGAGTTCTTCACAATAAGAGAGTTGTAACGCTTGATCTTGCAGCACTTGTTGCCGGAACTAAATACAGAGGACAGTTTGAGGAGAGAATGAAAGCGGTGATGAATGAACTTGAAAAAGCCAAGGATGTAATTCTCTTCATTGATGAACTTCATACTATTGTGGGAGCAGGCGGAGCAAGCGGCTCACTCGATGCATCTAACATTTTCAAACCGGCTCTTGCAAGAGGTGACCTGCAATGCATTGGTGCCACCACGCTGAATGAATACAGACAGTACATTGAGAAAGACGGAGCACTTGACAGAAGGTTCCAAAAAATAATGGTTGAACCTACTACAGTTTCTGAAACGATTCAGATTCTGAATAACATCAAAAGCAAATACGAAGAGCACCACAATGTAAAATATTCCGATAAAGCTTTAGAAGAAGCGGTGCTCCTGAGTGACAGATATATTACAGACCGTTTCCTTCCGGATAAGGCAATTGATGTAATGGATGAAGCCGGTTCGAGAGTCCACTTGTCAAATATTGTTGTACCTAAAGAGATAGTTGATCTTGAAGCAGAGATCGAAAAGATCAGACAATTTAAGAATCAGGTAGTAAAGAATCAGAACTACGAGGAAGCTGCAAGGCTTAGAGATTCCGAAAAGAAGGCCCTAAGTGATCTGGAGCAAATGAAACTGGAGTGGGAGATCAAATCCCAAAGCATGGTATATGAAGTAACGGAGCAAAGCGTTGCGGATGTAGTTGCAATGATGACCGGAATTCCGGTGAATCAGATTGCAGAAGCTGAATCACAGAGACTTGTTAAGATGGAGGAGCATCTGAAAGAGGTAATTATTGGTCAGGATGATGCAGTAGTGAATATTTCAAAAGCTATCAGAAGAGCCCGTGCAGGATTGAAAGATCCGAACCGACCAATTGGTTCATTTGTATTCCTTGGACCAACCGGTGTAGGAAAGACGGAGCTTGCAAAGCAATTGGCAAAGTTCCTCTTTAGTTCTGAAGATTCGCTTATAAGAATTGACATGAGCGAGTATATGGAAAAGTTCAATGTGTCCAGACTCGTTGGCGCACCTCCGGGATATGTCGGATATGAAGAAGGCGGACAACTTACAGAAAAGGTAAGAAGAAAGCCATACTCTGTTGTATTACTTGATGAAATCGAAAAAGCGCATCCGGATACATTTAACATTCTGCTTCAGGTACTTGATGACGGTGTGTTGACTGACGGGCTCGGCAGGAAGGTTGACTTTAAGAATACTATTATCATTATGACCTCTAATATTGGAACAAGGGATCTTAAGCTTGATAAAGTTTTTGGATTCGGAGAACCGACAAAGAAAGGTAATTATGAGAAAATAAAAGGAACAATTGAAGAATCTGTTAAGCGAGTATTCTCCCCTGAATTTCTGAACAGAATCGATGAATTAATAGTATTCAAACAGCTGACTAAGGAAGACATAGTTAAGATAGTTGATATTTCGGTGAGCAGACTCTTGTCAAGAATTCAGTTGCAGGGAGTTAAAGTTGAACTCGCAAAGTCAGCATTGGAATTCCTGGCAGAAAAGGGATATGATGAGAACTTTGGAGCAAGACCTCTTAGAAGAGCCGTTCAGAAGTATCTTGAAGATCCGCTCAGCGAGGAAATACTTAAAGGAAATATCAAAGACGGAACCAAAGTGAAAGTCAAACACAAGAAAGGTTCTAATGAACTAACATTCTCGGATGATAACAAAGAATCTGCAGTTGACAAGGAAGTTCAAATTGAGGCTGTGGAAGAAAAGAAGGAGACTGAGTAAAAGACAATGGAGAACAAAGGTCCCCTTAATGCAATGATTACGGCTGTCGGGCACTATGTGCCCGACAGAGTCATAGATAACAAGTACTTTGAGCAGTACCTTGATACCAATGATGAATGGATTAGAACAAGGACAGGCATTAGCGAAAGAAGACGCCTTGACAAAGACAAGCCAACATCATACATGGCAACCAGGGCAATTCAGGCACTTTTGAAGAACAGAGGTGTTGGTATCGAAGAGATAGATTTGATCATAGTCGCCACTGTTACGCCTGACATGATATATCCTTCTACTGCATGTGTGATTCAAAAGGAGCTCGGGGCAGTTAATGCCTGGGGATTCGATATACTTGCGGCATGCTCGGGATTCATTTTTTCAGTTACAACAGCTATTCAGTTTATTCAAAGCGGTTCTCATAAAAAGGTGATTGTTGTTGGTGCTGACAAGATGTCAGCTATCACTAACTTTGAAGACAGAAATACCTGCATACTTTTCGGAGATGCGGCAGCTGCAATTCTTCTTGAGCCGACAGAAGACAAGACCATAGGTGTGCTTGATGCGATTATGAGGATTGACGGAGAAGGTGGAAAACATCTTCATCAGCTCGGAGGTGGCAGTCTTAATCCGGCATCTCACGATACAGTTGACAAGAAAATGCATTTCGTATATCAGGAAGGCAAAAATGTTTTCAAGGATGCTGTAAAGGGAATGGCAGATGTATCGTATGAAATAATGCAGAAAAATAACTTAACAGCCGATCAGATTTCCTACCTGGTTCCTCATCAGGCGAACATGCGCATCATCACAGCTTGTGCAGAGAGAATGGGGCTTCCGGATGATAAGGTGATGGTTAACATTCATAAATACGGAAATGCAACTTCAGCCACGATACCTTCCTGCATATCTGAATATTGGCAGGCAGGCAAGGTGAAGAAAGGGGATTACCTGATTCTCTCAAGTTTTGGAGCGGGTTACACGTGGGGCTCAATCTTAGTAAAATGGGCGTATTAGTTCAGATATGATACAGAAATTCATAAATCTTAATTCTCATCTTTCCAATGATTCAGCAAGTATTGAATTCGAATGCAAAGATAAACATAGGCCTGCGCATTCTTGGAAAGAGACAAGACGGATTCCATGAACTTGAAACTATATTCTATCCTGTAAAGCTTCGTGACATCCTTACTATCAGCATGGAAGAATCCGGTGCTGATACCAACTCAGTCATACTAAAATCTAACAAGTCATATGTACCTCTTACTAAGGATAACCTCTGCTTTCTCGCATTGGAAAAATTCTTCAAAGCTTTCACAATAAAGGAGCGGTACAAAATCATTATAGATATTGAGAAAAACATTCCGGTTTCAGGCGGACTTGGTGGAGGAAGCTCTAACGCTGCAACTGTGATCAAGTTTCTTGTGAGGCAGCTGGGAATTGAAGTTCAACCGAACAAGCAGAAGCTAATCAGCCTCGCAAGAGATATTGGTAGCGATGTTCCTTTTTTCCTGATGATGAGAGCTTGTTATGCTGAGGGCCGCGGAGAGATCATGACACCATTGCAGGATTTCTTTGTTGATTATGATATTCTGATAGTAAATCCGAATTCAAGGGTTTCAACTAAATGGGCATTTGAGAAAATGATGTTAAGCGGAATACCAATGAAAGAAAAAACTCTTCAAAATGTGAGAAGATTTAACATAAAGGATGCAGAAATATATGTTAATGACTTTGAAGAAGTGGTATTCAATAAGAATCCTGAATTAAGAACAGTTAAAGAAGATCTCATAAAATCAGGAGCAGCTTATGCATCATTAAGCGGGAGTGGCGCTACCTTGTTTGGATTTTACAAAAGAAGTGAAAAACAAAAAACAAAGAAAGCAATGCGCGAGTTTGCTGCAAATGGCTATTTCACATATCTTTCAAGAGTCAGTTAGAAAGTTATTTTTACATTTGCCATCGGTACGATCAGTTTTTCGTAATTGTAACCTGTCTTGGGCTGAAGCCGGATACTTGATTTCACTCTTATATCCTTGTTAAACATTGAAACACTCCATGCAGCATCTGCAGCGCTCAGAAGGTGATTCACAATAACAAGTGTTGTGCTGGTTGAGGCCATGTTGTAATAATCATTAGCCTGTTGCCTGTCTCCGGCATAATCTGTATACATCTGTGTCTTATATGTGCCATAATAATTTGGACTGCTGGAATTCTTGCTTATTGAAGGATCGGCATCCCTCCAACCAACAACAAAATTTTGATACTTGCCAATTAATTCATAATATTGTTGCTCACCTTGTGGAGGCAACTGATGTGAAAAATTCTGGCGTTCAACTTCATTTATCTCTAACCTCAATGCCTCTTGATTCGGATTGTTTGGATTTGTGATAGCAGTGTATCCTGTGAACTGTTGATCAATAAGCCATTGAGCATACTTGTTTATGCTCCAATTCGCATCAGCAAAATCTTCGTACTGTTCGGTTTGGTTATCGCCTTTGTTGTCATAAACCGCATACGCTGTCCAAAGTCCCGCCTCAATAGCTACAAATACGGCAGCTTTTATGTAACTCTCTGCATAGAACTGTCCGGATCCCGGCAATATTCCGGAGAACAATGCTCCCAAATACGGACTTTTTTTCTTAGGGGCAGGATTAAGATTGGAAAGTGTTGAGGAATGTGGCTCAATTTTTATTTCGTTTGCATTGCTCTTAAGACTCATCAGCTTGAATTGATCATTAGGGCTCTGAGCTTTGAGTTCCAATGTGATGATGGAAAGCATAAAGAGAGTTGCAAGAATTACTTTATTCATCGCGGTAAAATATTTTGTTCAGAATTAGTGGTGTTGAAGGAAGATAATAAATCTTCAATTGCTCGCCCTTTATTGCACCGGCCATTATTTCATCGGCATCAAATCTTCCCCGACTTATGTCGAGAGTACATCCGATCAAAGCTCTGATCATTGAATGCAGAAATCTGTCGGCAGAAATTGTGAACAGTAACTCATGGCATTCAGGTTTCGATTCTAAAGAAAAAGTTCTTATGTTACATTCGAAGTTTCTTTTGTCTTCCTTATTCTTGCAGAAAGACTTGAAGAAATTAAAATTGCTAATGGAATCAATGAAGTAATTCATCTTGCCAATATCCGGGTCATGTTTAACAAGATAATAATAATCGCAATCTATTGACCTTCTTATTGTGGTGCATCTGTATGAATACTGTCTTCCAATTGCCGAATACCTTGCATGAAAATATTCATCAGTTTTGATTACATCCTTAATTGTAATCTCTTTCGGTAACAGTGAATTCACACAGTAAATGAAGTCATTTCCGGTAAGTTCTGTTTCAATATGAAAGTTTGCGACCTGATTCTCAGCACTTACCCCTGCATCTGTTCTGCCTGCAACTGTCAGACTGACGGTTGCATTGCGTGTTATTGTTCTTATTGCGTTTTCAATCTTTTCCTGTATTGTGTCTGATGTATTCTTCTGTCTTTGCCAACCTTTGAATGACCTGCCGTCATATTCAATCAGGAGTCTGTAGTTCGGCAAACAGATACTTAGAAGTTTGTTATGAATTTCATTCCAAGTCCGTTAACACTGTTACTTTTGTTTCTGTAAACTTCCGGGACAATTGAATATGAGCGTTTACTGTTCATGTTTTTTGCAATCAAATATGCGCTAATTGCACTAACCACTCTATTGGCAATAAGAAAGCTGCCAAATATTATTCGGTTATTATAAATTCTTTCGCTGTCTCTTCTTTGAACATCAAAAATATTTCTGTTATCACCGGAGTCCCAATTCCAGAAATTATCCTGCACATTGTAAAGCAGATTATACTCACCTCTGGTCAGTTTGTCGTTATTGTAATCATATACACTGTTGAAGTTTCCAACGTTTGCGTAAAAATCATCATCCCTGCTGTCAGGACTTGATACCTGCGCGTGCTCTACGGAATAACTCTTAGCATCATCTATAACATTGTCACCTTGCACTGTCAATGCAATGAAACCTGTCCATGATGCAGCTTCAACTCCCACAAAATACTTACCAACATCCATTCTGTCAAGATACCAGTGCCCTGTTCCCGGAAGCAACAGAGAATAAATCAAAGCCAGCCCGGGAGATTTCTTAGACGCCTGCAATTCGGTATTAATATTGCCATAATCTCTTTCGTCTGAAGAAGTAACAGCAGAAATCCGAAGTTCAGAAAGTTTGTATGCATTGTCTTGTGCCACAAGACTTTCCTGTGCGAACGACATTCCGAAGTTCAGCATCAATGCCGTTATTAACAGCAGTGTTGATTTCAATTTCATTTATTGGATATGTTTTTTTCTAAAGATTCGATTCTCTTCCTGAATTCTTCCGGTTCAAGAAATCCGGTAACTCTGAGGTCTTTGTACTCTTTCCCGTCCGGTCCCATGAAAACAACGACGGGAAGTCCTTTGATCCCGAAGCTGGATGTTATAGCTTCATTCTCTTTGGTAAGGTCTATCTTGATATTGTTGAATGCTTTAGTCATTTCAACAACATCAGGATCTGTATAAGTGTATTTATCAAGCTCTTTGCATTGTGCACACCAGTCAGCGTAGAAATCGATAATTACAGGTTTGCCTTCTGACTTCACCGACTGATTTATTGCTTCAATTGAGTTCATCATCGTCCACTTAACTTCTGCTGATTCTGACTGAGGCTTGATAAGCCATGTACCTGCAATAACCGCAGCAATGGCCAATATGTTCTTCACAGAAGTATATCCTGCAGAATTTTTCCCCTGCCGGTCGAACAGTATGAGATAAACACCGGAGAGAATTATGTATAGCGGGAAAATGATGTTGAAAATGTGCTCCGGAATCAATGGAGAAAGAGTGTTTAAAGCCATTCCGAAAAGTATCAATCCGAAAATCACTTTAACTCCAATCATCCATTCCCCGGACCTGGGTAGTTTGCTGATTGAACTGGAAGAAGCTGCAAGAAAGACATATGGAAGTCCGAGTCCGAGTGCAAGTATGAAAAACAAAAGGAATCCAGTGAAAGGATCACCAACTTTGCCTACATAAACAAGAAGGCTCAATACAAATGGTCCGATGCAGGGAGCAGCAATGAAGCCTACTGTCAGTCCCATCAAAAATGAGCCGAAATATCCTGACCTGTTTGTATTGCCCATCACGGCAAGGCTTTGCGGTACACGTATCTCGAACAATCCGAACATGCTCAATCCAAGTGCAGCCATTATTAATGCTATTGCAACAATGACAATCGGATTCTGAAGTGCAGTTCCCAAAATACCTCCGGTCAGTGCTGCAACTACTCCAAGTGTTGAGTAAGTAACTGCCATACCAAGTGCATAAAAGACTCCCATCATGATGCTCTGTGTCTTGCTGCCGCTAGCTTGTGCGCCAAAGAAACTCAGCGTAATCGGGATCAAAGGATAGACACAAGGTGTGAGATTCAATGCCAGGCCTCCGACAAATATCAGTAGAATTGCAGCGAACATTCCTTTTTCTTCTATCCAGTCTGAAACTTCATCTGCATCAGATTTAGGGCCTGATGTTCTTTCATTTTCTGAGAGTTTAACCGAGGTTTCCGCTTCTTGTTTTACAAAGCGTGGTGAATTGTCTGAGAAGTTCAGATTTTTGAAAACATCCGATTTAGAAACCACAATGTCAATTCCGTTCTTCGCAATTATAATCTGGACGCTGTCATTAAGTGTCTTAGGAGAATAGCAAACCTTGTCATCACAAGCCTGAAAATTAAATGAGTATTTCAGATAGAGCGGTCCGTCTGCATGATCCGGTGAAATTTTGCAAAGCAGTCCGAAAAATACTTTTCCTTCATATACATTTATTTCGCCTTCCGAAAATTCAAACTTCAGCTTTTTGTCCTCAGGATAAGAAACACCCATCACTGTAATTCCCTTGGTAAGTCCTGTTATTGTAGTGGGAATCAGAGTAGGGTCGGTTACCTTGTAAGAATTTATGTGATATGGTTTTATTATATCTGCAACTATGGCAAGCTTAACAGTATCCCCCGGTTTATATGATGACCTGTCTGCAAGCGCAGAAATTTTGGCATATTCAGAAGATGTTTGAGCAAATGAAAGAGTTGAAATCAGAAAGAAAAGTACTGTGAGAAATTCTTTTTTCAATTCGGAACTAAAATTATTTAACATTGAGTTTGAGATATAATATAAAACAAATTGCTCTAACAAGATACATAAAATATGAGTTTCCGGCTCAAAATTGAACACAAACTTGACTTTGCTACCCCATATAACGTATTTTTGTATAGGAATAATTGTTGACAGAGCTAAGAGATATTGAAATCAGCCGGTTTTTTATAATTTAACAAGAAGGAGAGAAAATTGAAACCTGCAGTGAAGTCAAAAAGCGACAACCCTTTGAGTGAGCTGATTGATGACAATGTATACAATACATTGAAGAAATATAAACTGCTTGATGAAAAGGCCATAAGAGATTATAAAATAAGACAGATGTATAAGGAGATGAGAAGAGAAATGAGTGCAGGTGAAGCAATTGACAAAATACAGGAACTATTTCCTTACCTCCAATTTGATACGATAAGAAAGATCGTTTATCAAGTTTCGAAGTAAACCTGAACAAAAATTTATAATGCCGGTCCGCTAAACAAGGATCGGCTTTTTTTTTATGAAGAAAGACCTGAATTATAACAACGAACATTTGACCGATCTTCTGGTTGGATTTCTAAAGAACGAAACAAACAGAATTGGTCTAAAGAAAGCTGTAATAGGATTGTCCGGCGGTATTGATTCTGCTGTTGCTGCATACCTTTCTGTAAAGGCATTTGGTCCAAAGAATGTTACTTGCCTGATAATGCCATACAAGACAAGCAGTCCGGACAGTACTAAGGATGCACTTGCGGTGGTAAAAACACTAAAAGTGAATCACCGTGTCATTGATATAACAAAGATTGTTGATGCAATTGCAGTTGAATGCGGAGATGATGATATGTCTAAAGTCAGAAAAGGTAACATAATGGCAAGGGTCAGAATGATACTGCTCTATGATGAATCAGCTGTTCAAAATGGACTTGTTATTGGCACGGGCAATAAGACTGAGATATTGCTTGGTTATTCTACTATTTTTGGCGATGCTGCTAGTGCAATTAATCCTGTGGGTGATCTTTACAAAACTCAATTGCGTTCACTCGCAAAGTACCTGAAAGTGCCGGAAGAAATAATTTCTAAGAAACCTTCTGCAGACCTGTGGAAAGGTCAGACTGATGAAGATGAACTTGGATTCACTTATGATCACGTCGATCAATATCTGTATCAGAGAGTTGACAAGAGAAAATCCCGCGAAGCTTTGATCAAAATGGGATTTGAATCCGGCTTCATGGATAAGGTTGACCGGCTTATAGAACGCAGTCAATTTAAAAGACTTCCACCAATTATTGCAAAAGTTTCAAAGAGAACCATGAATATTGATTTCAGATATAACCGTGACTGGAAGACATAAGATGATTTTATTCAGGAAGTTGCTTCTATCAGTTCTGCTGATAATTCTGTCATCCGGAAATGTGTTTTCCCAGGGATATCTAAACGGTGCAGTGAGTTCTGCTCACAGGCTTGCAACTGAGGCAGGAATTGATATTCTCAGAAGAGGTGGAAATGCAATTGATGCATCAGTTGGTGCAGGGTTTGTTCTTGCAGTTGTTTATCCTCAGGCAGGAAACATTGGCGGCGGCGGATTTATGGTCATTCATCTCAAAGACGGTAAGAATACTTCTATAGACTATCGGGAAAAAGCTCCTTTGCTTGCAAGCAGGAATATGTATATTGATGCAAACGGTGAGATCATTAGCGGACTTAGTACTATAGGGAGTATGGCAGCAGGTGTTCCAGGCTCAGTTGCAGGAATGCTATACACTCTTGAAAAGTATGGAACAATGAACAGGGCTAGCATATTGAAGTATGCAATTGATATTGCAGACACTGGATTTATTGTTGAAGATAGATTAGCAGAAGCTGTTCGGAACTGCAACAGGGAATTTGAAAGATTCGACGGTTCAAGAATTCTCTTTGGCACCGGTTTTAAAGCGGGAGAAAAATTTGTTCAGAAGGATCTGGCAGAGACTTTACGAAGGATTTCAAGTGAGGGAAGAGATGGTTTTTACAAAGGAACAACTGCTCAGCTCATTGTTGATGAAATGAGGAGCTCAAATGGAATAATTAGTTTTGAAGATCTCACTTTGTATGAACCTAAAGAAAGAGATGTAGTAAGAGGCACATACAAAGGTTATGAAATTATTTCTATGGGACCTCCAAGCAGCGGGGGGATAAGTCTGATCTACTTGTTGAACATTCTCGAAAATTATGACATCAGATCAATGGGATATGGGAGCCGGGAAACAGTACAGTTAATGACAGAGGCTATGCGCAGAGTTTATGCAGACAGAAGCGAGTTCATGGGTGATCTGGATTTTGTAAATGTACCAATTGATATTCTCACTTCAAAAGTTTATGCTGAAAGAAGAATGCAGGATTTCAAACCGGGTGAAGCGACAAACAGTGAAACTGTTAAGCCGGGAGATGCATATTACAGAGAAAGTGATCAGACTACTCATTACAGCGTTGCAGATTCATACGGTAACCTTGTATCTGCTACCACCACACTTAATGATGTATTCGGAAACAAGGTGGTTGTTCAGGGTGCAGGCTTTCTCCTCAATAATGAGATGGATGATTTTTCATCCAAGCCCGGAACTCCGAATCTGTATGGTCTCGTGGGCAATGAGGCAAATGCAATTGAACCCGGTAAGCGGATGCTCAGCTCTATGACACCAACCATAATATTCAAGAACAGCAAGCCCTTTCTCATAACCGGATCACCGGGTGGCGGCAGAATCATAACAACAGTTCTGCAATCATTTCTGAATTTAGCTGAACATGGCAGATCGCTTAAGGATGCAATTGACCTTCCGCGTTTTCATCATCAATGGCTGCCGGATGAGATTCAGATGGAGAGCAGCTTTTCTGATGAACAAACAAGAAAGGATTTGTCAAACATGGGATATAAGATAAAGAACATTTCGGATTTCGGCAGAGTTGATGCAATTTATTTCGAAGATGACGGAACTATGAGTGCCCATTCAGACAGACGCGGTTATGGATACTCATTGGGCTATTAATACCGGGCTGTGAGCATCAGAACATTTAAAAAGAACAAATTAGTCATTTCATTTTTCAGATATTATTTCTCCAAATCCCTCAGAAAAAATTTCTCTTGCGTTCGTATAAAAGGACTGCCCGAAGCAATGAAATTAATAAGACTTTCGGTAGAGACTAACAGACCGATCATATTCTGCGCTAATCATTCATCATGGTGGGATGCTCCGCTGATTTTCTATTTGACTTACGAATTATTCGGAACGGACAGCTATTGTATAATGGAAAAGAAGCAATTCGATATGCATCCATATTTCAAAGGCTTTGGTGCGGTTCCAATAATCAGGGAAGACCCACGTAACTCTCTGAAAGTGCTCAATGAATGCGCTGCTGAGATCAACGGCAAGGCAAAATCACTTTGGATATTTCCACAAGGTGAAATAGTTCCGAACTCAAAACGGCCTGTCCATTTTTTTCCGGGTTTATCCATTCTGATGGAAAAATTATCAGATCCTTTGCTTGCCTGTTTATACTTTGATTACAGGTTCACCAAAAATCAATATCCGGAAACATTCGTTAACATTTTTAAGATTGGCGGTAGAGAGATCATTGAAGGCGTAACAAGGGATGTGTTCACAAGTAATTTGTCGGACTTGTACGAAAATCAGATGAATGAATTTGAGACATCATTTGCAAACGGAAATTTGGAAGATTATGCTGTCATATTGAATGGAAGAATTTCTGTTAGTGATAAACGATTTACGAAATTCGCTTGATCCTTAAATTGACAAAGTTTTTTAAGAATTTAGATTTTAGCCTTTTGGGCGAAATGTATTCACTGAACCCTTCATGCTTTCGGAAGATTGATTTGCCTTTGTATTCAACATCAAAGTCAGCAAGCGATCTGATATAAAAGGGACCGTTGTCAACAAGTTTCTCACTGATGCACTTGATTATCAGTTCACCAGCCTTGCCTTTGATAGTTCCTCCATAACTTAGCATCCAGTAATTTCTGCTGTTTTTTACTTCAAAAGGAAAGTCGTTGCTTTGATAGACAAGCTTATTCTTTTCAAAGAGAAAGAGAGAAGAGAATTTTTCTAAAGAGGGCTTTTCATATTTCACATAATAGAAAATAAGGCAATGATCATCAGAAATAACGCGCCCCCAATACCAGTCATCAATTCCCTTAAACATTGGCTCGGCTCCCCAGTTGTGATCTGCATATCCAAACCCACTGAGTTCAATCTTTTTCCTTCTTTGATTTTTGTAAGATACTATCTTAGCAGTGACATCGCATACAGGAGAAGCAGGCATCCAGAAGTGCTTGTACTCTGACTCCTTATTATCCATCATAATACTCCCGCCATGATCAGTAAGAGGCTTGAAGATAAATTCAGCCCTCAATTTATCAGCATATCTTTCCGAATTGTAATTTATATCTATACTCCAGTTACGCGAGCTCTTATCATATGTAATGCTCGAATTATCTATGGTTATCCTCATTGAATTTTCATCTTGAAAAACGGAATAACTTTCCTCCCCGAATTCAAAGAGAGTTCTGTAAACTAATCGTTGCTTGAGGTAGAGGTTAACAGAAATTGCGCTGAAATCAAATGGATTTGGAGCCTTAACAGATGGGTTCCTGTTGTGGTTGTCAACTCCAATGTTGTATTCAGGAGAAAATGGATTGCCTGTAAGAAAAATAATTACAGCAGAATACTCGCTCGCATTATCAATAAAATCAAAATACCACCATTCATAAGAACCAGTGTCCCCGGTTAGATGAGGACCTATGTGTTCCGGTCCGAAAACTATCTGCAAATGAGTTTATTATTTGATTTCAAAAGCGAATATTGCAATCAACAAGTAAAAATCAAACACAAAAATTATTGTTCCTATGATTTTATGCAGTTATGGTATTTGAATATCTGATGCTCTTTATTGCAGCTGTTCTTTTTGTTCTGTTGATATTATGTATTGTAAATATTTTTACGCTTCGGACTTTAAGAGCAACTGACAATGTATCCGATTCAGGAAAAGTATCGGTATTGATACCTGCAAGAAATGAAGAATTGAATATTGGACGATGCCTGACATCCGTGCTTAAACAAAATTATCAAGACATTGAGATCTTAGTACTTGACGATGGTTCTACTGATAAGACGCCGGCAATATTGAAATCCTATTCTGACAAACGTATCCGGATCATTAGAGGGGAGAAATTGGAGAAAGGATGGGTCGGAAAAAATTTTGCGTGCCACCAGTTACAGATAAATGCCACAGGCAAGTATTTGCTTTTCTTAGATGCAGACACTGAACTTCATGATAAATGCATTTCAACTGCAGTGATATATGCAGAAGAGCAATCGACTGACTTGCTTTCTGTTATGCCAAATGAAATATCTGAAAGTTTCTGGGAAAAACTTGTGATACCGATGCTATACTTTGCTGTAACAGTTTTCCTTCCGTTTCCAATGATTGAAAGATCTTCAAAAAAACAGTTTGCAATGGGCAATGGTCAGTTCATGTTTTTCAGAAGAGAATTTTATGACAAGATAGGCGGACATGAGTCGCTGAAAAGCAAAATAGTGGAGGATGTGTGGCTCGCCCGAAGAGTAAAGGAGTTTAAAGGAAAGCTGATCTTTGCCGATGCAAACAGTCTTGTAAGCTGCCGGATGTACAGAAATCTGAAGGAAGTATGGCAAGGATTTTCGAAGAACCTTTTTGCGGGACTTTCATTTTCATTTGCAGGATTATTTTTTACTGTGCTTACTTACTTGACTCTGTTTGTGCTTCCGCCATTATTAATGTTGACCGGAGTTCTGAAACTAAACACCATCAATTCAGTAATTGTAGTGATACCTGTACTGATGAGGCTAATGCAGGCAGTAAGATTCAATCAGCCGGTCGCTTTCAGTTTTCTGAATCCCTTGAGCGCATTGTTCATAGTAGCTGTAGCAATTAACTCTTATCGTATTATGAGATTCGGAAAAGGCGCAACCTGGAAAGACAGAGAATATTCCGAAAATGTTATCGGCAACAATTGACATTATTGAAGTTGACTTATTGAATTCAAATTCTAACGCTTATACAATCGAATGAATATGAAATTAATTGTAATACTGGCAATGCTTCTAACATGTGATGTTGCATTGTTAAAAGATGCAAATGCGCAGCTTGGGGCTGAGAATATTGATGTGACTAATTATGACATTGAGGTTGACCTTGTTAACAATCTTACAAGTCCTTTCAAGCGTTCTTTCAGCGGAACTGTAATTATTAATGCAAAGACTCTATCAGAAGCAAGCGAATTCACGGTTGATGCTCACAATTTCTCGTTGGCAATTGATGATGTTACAGGAAGTTGCAAGAGCTTCATCCATTCAGGAAACAAGTTGGTGATTTCTTTAGATAAAGTTTATTCCGAAGGTGAAGAGATAACAGTCAAGATAAAATACAGACACAAGGATGTATTTGATACAGCTTTCTACTGTAATGAAGGTTTGGTTTATACTGACTCCGAATCTGCCGGCGCAAGAAGATGGCTTCCGTGCAAAGATGTGCCTTCTGATAAGGCGACATCAAAAATCACTGCTACTGTTCCGGCTGAAGTACAGTTTTGCAGCAATGGAATATTGACTGATTCGATTGCAACTAAAAATTCAGTTAAATATACATATCAGAACAGTTATCCCATCGCAACATACTTGGTTGCATTTGTGGCTTCAAAAAAATATTTGCTATCCGTAGTAAACTGGGACTACAATACTTCCGAAAGGGGCAACATGGAAGTCAGATATTACTTTCAGAGAGGTGAGACCATGTTTAATCTCAGAAACATTATGCTGAAGACAAACTCGATGCTTGATTTCTTTTCTGAGATTTACTGTGATTATCCATTTGAGAAACTTGCATTCGCCACAACGGACAGGCATTTTCCGTGGGGAGGTATGGAGAATCAGACAATTGTCACATTGTGTCCGGACTGCTGGATAGAAGATCTGGTTTGTCATGAACTTGTGCACCATTGGTTTGGTGACATGATAACACCGGCAACATGGGCTGATATCTGGCTTAATGAAGGATTTGCAACATATAATGAAGCTCTTTGGATTGAGAGAACATATGGTAAGAATAAGTACAAGAACACAGTGGATTTTGAAGCTCAGAAGTATCTCAACTCAAATGCGGGATGGGCAGTTTACAACGAAGACTGGAATACTGACCAGCCGAATGATAATCAGGTGTTTGATGCCGGTATAACATACTCAAAAGCCGGGTGTATCCTTTTCTTGCTGCGTTATGTGTTGGGAGATGAAGTGTTTTTTGATGTGCTCAAGAAATATGCAAACAACGAGAAGTTCAGATACGGAAACGTAAACACTGCTCAATTTGAAGATTTTGTTGAATCGGTTTCTGGAAAAGATCTCACTTGGTTTTTTCAGCAATGGGTTTATGGACCGAATCATCCTGTTTATCAGCTTAACTTAACCAAGGAAAAAACTGAAGACAACAAATACAAAGCTCAATACATGATAACTCAAACTCAAAGAAATGCCGGTTACTTTAAGATGCCTGTTGAACTGGAAGTTGCTTTTGCAGACGGTTCTACAAAGATGATGAATGAGAACAATGATTATAACATGCAGACATTTGAGTATATATTCGACAAAGAACCCGTTAACATAAAGTTTGATCCGAGAAACATGATTGTACTCAAAGAGGTTAAGTAGAATTCCTTCGCAGCTTTCTTACTTTGTCCAGATATTCCGAGAGCTCCTTTTCTTTTCCGAGTGATGTTGGATTGTAATAGACCTTCTCTTTGAGTTCTTCAGGCATATAATTCTGAGCGGAAATATGCTCATCAAAATCATGAGGATATTCATAGTCAGCACCGTAGCCTAGATTTTTCATCAGTCCTGTCGGTGCATTTCTTAAGTGCACTGGCACATTGTATGGAGGCAGAGTTTCTGCATCACTCATAGCCGATTTTATTGCTTTGTATGATGAATTACTTTTAGGACAAGAAGCTAGATACGTTGCAGTCTGAGCAAGTATCAGAGCTCCTTCAGGCATTCCGATATATCTTATTGCAGTAAATGCAGAAACCGCCATAGTAAGAGCGGAGGGCTCAGCATTCCCGATATCTTCGGAAGCAAGCACTATCATTCTTCTTGCAATGAATTCCGGTTGTTCACCTCCTGCTATCATTCGTGACATCCAGTAAACTGCTGCATCCGGATCGCTGCCCCTGATACTCTTGATGAATGCAGAAATAATGTTGTAATGTTCTTCTTTGTTCTTGTCATACTTAACATAGTTTGCCTGGAATGCTTCCTTAATAATTTTGCTGCTGAGGTGCACTGTTGAGTCATTCTCATTTGAAGCAAGATTGATTGCAAGCTCAATTGCATTGAGAAGTTTTCTGGCATCACCTCCTGAAAGTGTAACTGCCAGATCAATATCTTCAATACTGACATCAAGTTTAGAGAAAACATCATCTCTCTTCAATGCATTCATTACAATTGACTTAAGTTCATCGGCAGAAAGTTCGGAAAGCACAAAGACTCTGCTTCGTGAAAGCAAAGGAGAGATAACTTCGAAGGAAGGATTCTCTGTTGTAGCACCAATCAAGATGATAGTACCCTTCTCAGAACTGTGAAGTAATGAATCCTGCTGTGCTTTGTTGAATCTGTGTATCTCATCTACAAACAGAATAGTCTTCTTGCCGGATCTGGTTTGATTAAGTCTTGCCTTATCCAGCGCAGCTCTCACATCTTTAACACCGGATGAAACTGCAGAAAGCTGAATGAAGTCAGCTTTTACATGATTGGCCAGCAACAATGCCAGTGTTGTCTTTCCAACTCCAGGGGGGCCCCAGAGTATCATTGAAGCAAGTTTATCTTTCTCTATCATTACTCTTAGCGGCTTCCCTTCGCCCACTATATGACACTGTCCCACAAAGTCATCAAGTGTCTTCGGACGCATTCGCTCAGAAAGAGGAGCAAATTTATTTGAGTCTTTTAGCTCATCATTACCAAAAAGGTCCATAGAGTTATTTTACAGTTGGAGTTTTGTTCGCTATCATGACACCGGTTATTATAAGTATCATTGCTGCATAATGAGCTGCAAACAATACTTCGCCGTCAGCTATTCCCCATAATACTGCAACAATAGGTATTAGATATGCTATTGAACTTGCAAAGACAGGTGTTGAGATTTTTATGAGTCGGGCATATAACGCAAGTCCTATTGCTGTTGAAAATGTGCCGAGTGTGGCAAGAGATATTAAGGAAAACAATGCCTTGTCATTACTCGAGATTATCTGCAGAAAATCAGTTAAAAGGAAAAGGTAGACGGCGCACAGCGGAGCAATGGCAAGCATTGCCAATGTTGCTACAGCCATTGAGTCTGCTCCCCCCAATTTTGATTTTATGATATTTAAACTGAATGCGTAACAAATTGTTGCAATTACAATGAGCCACACAAATGAATTCATTTCACCGATCTCACCGCCGGAGGAAACAAATGATAAGCCAACGGCTCCAATGAGTCCGATCAGAATTCCAAATACCTGACGCGCAGTGATCATCATTTTGAAAAATACATATGCAACTATGATCGTAAATACCGGTGTGAGTGCATTGAGCATTCCGGAAACCGAACTTGCTATCCTTGTTTGCGCCAATGAAAAAAGAAATGCCGTTATCAGATTGCCTATGAGACCGACAAGCGCAATGTACTTCAAATCCATTTTCCGGGTAAGTTTGAAACTCCTTGGAACAAGCGGCAAAAGAAATATGAGCGCGAATATTATTCGTATAGCAGCTGCCTGATCTGCAGGAAACGCAATGAGACCGTTCTTAATGAGGATGAATGAACTTCCCCAAATCAGAGTAAGAATAAACATGAGCAGCCACGGCTCAAGTCTGCGTATATTTGCTATGTGATTAGAATTGCTTTTCAAGTGAATGTGATTAAAATACTACTAATAGATTTAAAACAGTAATGATTTGCAGATGTAACTTTTATTGCAATGTTTGATCATATTCACCTCAAGAATTGCTGTTGATTCCTCTGAAGGAATCTTACTGCCATTAGATGACAGCAAGATGTTTGTTGAATTAGTACATTTGTTGAAGTAATTTGCTTTTGTGAAAACATATACACACAAAGTCATCTTTCATGTGGACATGGATGCATTCTTTGCATCATGCGAAGAAGCTATTAATCCATCTCTGAGAGAGAAGCCGCTGGTAGTTGGCGGGAACAAAGATGATAAGAGAGGGATCGTTGCTTGTCCTAATTATCTTGCAAGAAAAAAAGGTGTAAGAACTGCGATGCCGCTTTCAAGAGCTTTACAGCTTGTACCCGAAGCGAACTTTATCAGATCCACACGAGGTCTTTATTCCGACTATTCAAGGAAAGTCAGAGAGATTATGCTTGAATTCACTCCTATGATACAACCTGTCAGTGTAGATGAGGCATTTCTTGATGTTACCGGTGTCCTTTATATGCACGGTGATGATCATATTCTTCTTGCTGAGAGGATCAAAGAAACAATTAAATCAAGGCTTGATATAACATGCTCCATTGGGATTGCAACAAACAAAGTCTGCGCAAAGATTGCTTCTGATATGAACAAACCTAACGGAATCACTTACGTACCGTTTGGAAATGAAAAGGAGTTTCTTTCGAAACTTCCGGTGGAGAAGATTCCGGGAGTAGGTAAGAAGACTCATGAGCGTTTGAAAAAATACGGGATCATTCTGATTGGAGATCTTCTTAAATTTGATAAATCGTTTTATGACAACGAGATAGGAATTCACAGCTCATATTTGTTGAATGTAGCATCCGGAACAGGCAGCGATAATGTCAGGGATGATCATGATTCCCGTAAGTCGCTTTCGAAAGAAAATACATTCTTTGAAGATACTGTTGATCAGAAGTTTCTGGAATCCGAACTTTATTATCTGATGGAACGATGCTGTGAAAAGTTGAGAGCAAAGAATATCAAGTCGAAGTGCATAACAATCAAGGTCAAGTACGCTGATTTTACTGTCAATCAGAAATCGTTTACCGGTAAAAGACTTTCAAACCTCGAGTCGGAATTCTATGAAGACGGATTGAGACTTTTAGGATTATTGATCAACAAAAAGAAGATCAGACTGCTTGGTGTTAAATTCTCAGAACTCGTAGAGGATGATGACTCGGTTCAGGAAAACATGTTCACTAACATCGACAAGAATGAAAACCTGATGAAGAAAATCGACAAAATAAGAAAGAAATATGAATACGGTATTGTGAAGTTTGGAAGAACATTCGATTTATAATTATCTCTTTGCTCCCGGCTTCAAAAGCATAACAAAGTCATTCATCACAAAACCTTCCCCGATATCCATGTCAATTACCTTCTCTATTGTAAACCCGAATTTAAAATAGAAATTAACTGCCTGAATGTTTTTCCTGTTCACAGTTAATCTGAATTCTTTATACTTGATATTTTCAAATGCTGCATCAAACAATCCTCTTCCGATTCCTTTACCGTGCTTCGTAACATCTACATACCATTTATGAATCATGAATTGTTTTTCAGATGTCATGCTGTATGATATGAATCCTAACATCTCTTCGTTATCATAAGCCGCAATAAAAGTGTGGCCGTTCCTGATTTGTTCATTAAGGTTTTCCTGACTGTACATCATTGCCAGCATGTAATCAACCTGCTTCTGCCCGATAATCGGAGGATAATGAACATTCCAGATCCTTGCGGCTAATTCTGCAAGCTTCTTGAGTTCTGACTTATCCGAGACCTTTCTGTAATTCATGCGATACTAAAATTCTTCAAACTGTAAATAGTTCAGCTTCATTTCTTTCTCGTGTATTTCAGATTTATGATGTTCAGTCCGTCAAGATAAAAGCCTTCAATATTCTTCTTCAGCAGATAAACCTTTTCATTGTAATACATGAACAGCCATGCGGCATCGTCGATAACAATCTGCTGCATTGCATCATATATCTTTTTTCTTTCTGCGAAATCTGTAACTGATAATGACCGTTCATAAAGTTCATCAATTTCAGGATTGCTATAACCAACTCTGTTAGGTCCTTTCGGCGTGATATTCTTGCTGTAAAAAAGTGCCATGAAATTTTCGGGATCAAAATAATCCGCGCCCCAGCTTGCCCGCCAGAATGGAAAGACACCTTCTTCCTGTTTCGAGATGAGAGTAGATTGAACAAGCTGATCGAGTTTGAGTTGTATTCCCAGCGACTTGAACTGCTCTTGCACCGCAATTGCTATGGTCTTCTGAATTTCTTCATTTCCTGTTACAAGTGTCAGATCAAGTCCCTTGCCGTTTGGATATCCTGCTTCGCTAAGTAATTGCAGAGCTTTATCCTTATCATACTTGTAACCTTTGATCGTTGAATCAAAACCCGGCATTCCCGGTGGAAGAGGGCCATTAACAGCAGCCATGCCGCGGTTCTTCAAAACAAAGTTCATGATCTTGTCACGGTCAACTGCATAGTTCAGTGCCTGACGGAGCTTTTTATTGTCTGCAAAAGGTCCGTCAATTCCCCCGGGAAGTTCTTTGGATTGCATCATACCAAAGAATACTGTTTGCAGCCAGGGTTGCTTCTTCATAAGAAAATCTTTCTCTCCGGGTTCAACAAGATTACCAGACTTGTCCGTAATCTGATCAAATGTTTCTGACGAAGGGTCATGAAAATCATACTTGCCGTTCCTGAAGTCAAGATACTCTGTTTCTGATGACTGTGTAAATGTAATCTTAACTCCGTCAAGATAGGGGAGTCTGTTGCCTTGTTCGTCTTTGTCCCAGTACGAATTGTTCTTCTCATAAATCAGCTCCTGATCGAATATCCATCTGGAAAATTTGAATGGACCGCTGCCAACAGGGTTCTGCCCGAATTTATCGCCATAATGTTCAACTGCTTCCTTTGGATAGACATAACCGTAACTCATAGTGAGAATGCTGAGAAACGGTGAGAAGGGTTTTGTGAGTTCAATGATAAATGTTGAATCATTGGCAACCTTGAGACCTGATATACCATCCACTGCTAAGGTGCTCTTGCCTGACATATAATCAATATATTCCTGAGCACCTTTTATTTTATCTCTGAAAACCCATGAGCCGCGTGTTTTGGTTTTGGGATTGTTAACTCTTTCGAGGCAATATTTGAAATCATATGCAGTAACTCTTCTGCCTTTTCCTCCATTCAATTTGAAACATGGATCATCATGAAATTGTGCATCAGTCCTGAGATTGAATGTGTAAGCCAGTCCGTCTTCTGAAATTGACCAGCTTTTTGCAATACAAGGAATCAGATTGTTTTGCTTATCATACTGAACAAGACCTTCCATCATCATTGCAAGTGCCCAAATAGATTGGTTTGAGTTTGACATAACCGGCTCAAGCGTCTCAATGTTCTGACTCAGATTGAATCTGAATACATTACTGCCGGTCTCTTGTTTTTGAGAACATGAAGACAAACAAAGAAGCAATAAAAAGAAGATTAAGGAATGAAATTTTATCATTATGACTTTATTAGTATTTTGTTAGCATCTCAAAATAATTAATAACGTCACAAATAATAATGAAAAGAACTTCTTCGCATGGATAAAATTACTCACGATAATATTCTTAAGGCGCATTTTTTCGGGGATAAGTCTGCTACTGATTATCAGGTGAAGTACAAGAACATTCTTGAACTTCTCAATGAAAGACTGGAACACAACAAAGACAAGAATTATCTGGTGTTCTATGAAGATTCCGGCAATGTACAGAAATACACTTACACTCAGTTCATTTCAAGGATGACGCGCATCTCAAACTATTTGCTTAAGCAGGGTATGAGAAAGGGAGACCGCATTGCAACATTCTCACATAATCATGCAGATACCGTTTTGTTGTATTTTGCCTGCTGGGCTGTTGGACTTGTTGTAGTTCCAATCAATGTCAGTGAAGAACCAAGTCGTGTTGATTTCATACTTTCTAACTCTCACTCGAAAATGATCTTCACAAGAAATGAGTATCTGAAGAAGCTTGCAGATGTTTCATATTGTAGTAACTTAGATATTGTGAATTTTGATGAGTTCAGGTTTGATGAGAATGAGAAGGGAATTCAGCTTGACTACATGGTTGACAAAGAAGATGAGTGTCTAATAGTTTATACATCCGGTACAACCGGAAATCCTAAAGGTGTTGTTCTTACTCAATACAATCTTATGGTTGATGCTCAGGCAATTTCCAACTGGCACAATCTTCATAATGATGATGTGATGATGTGTGTTCTGCCAATTCATCATGTGAATGGAACAGTTGTCACGATAATGACAACAATGTATTATGGCGGCAAACTAGTGCTGAATCAGAGATTTCATACACACCTGTTCCTAAAGAGAATTCAGGATGAGAGAGTGAAGGTGGTAAGTGTTGTTCCTACGCTCCTTCAGTTTATGCTTCATACTGAAGAGAATACAGACAGTTATGATCTCCGTTCTTTCTCGCATATCATTTGCGGTGCGGGACCACTGACATGCGACATTGCCAGAAATTTTGAGCAACGATTCGGATTGAGAATAGTCCACGGATATGGATTGTCAGAGACGACATGCTACTCATGCTTCATTCCGATAAATCTTTCTCAACAGGAACATTTCAAATGGCAGAACGAATTCGGATTCCCTTCAATTGGTGTTCCCGTGGAATGCAATGAAATGGAAATTCATAACGACCGTGGCGAGTCATTACCGGAAAATGAAAAAGGCGAAATAGTTATCAGAGGACACAATGTAATGAAGTGTTACTATGATAATGATGAAGTGAACAGAAAAACATTTGAATTCGGCTGGTTCAGATCAGGCGATGAGGGATTTTTTAAGTATGACACTGAGGGAAGGAAGAATTTCTTCATAACCGGCAGAATAAAGGAGCTCATAATAAGAGGAGCAGTGAATATTTCGCCACTTGAAATTGATGAAGTATTGTCAGGTATTGATATTGTGAAATCAGCAATTGCAGTGGGGTTTGACAATGATTGGTACGGCGAGGAAGTTGGAGCATTGGTCATGCTGAAGGAAGGAATTCTAAACAACAGAAATGAAGATGAGCTCAGGACTAAAATCATTGAACACTGCAAGATGAAACTGCCATTCTTCAAAACACCAAAGGTTGTAATATTCTCAGACAGCATTCCGGTGACATCAACAGGGAAGTATCAAAGGAATAAAGTGAAAGATCTCTTTGGTGAGTTTAAAGAAGTTCAGTTCAAAGAATTGAAAGTCAAAAACTGAAATTGTGAATTTCCCGGAAGTGGCGTATGCATTGAATAAGGTTTGAACATCCTTATTTACTTGTGTCAATCTCTCAACTCACTTGTGTTCTTGCCGGACTTACATCCTCTCAGGAGCGCTTACTCCGAGTATGTCAAACCCATTCTTGAAGACCTGCTTCGTTGCTTTGCAAAGGAGTATTCGAGAATGCGATAAATCTAAATTTTCAGCATCAACAATCCTGTTGTTATGATAGAACCTGTGAAAACTCTCTGCGAGTTCATTCAGATAGTTTATGATCTTGTGCGGTTCAAATGAATCTGCAGAATTAACAACTTCTTCGGGAAATCTGCCAAGCACTTTCAGTAATCTTACCTCATCCGGTTTTTCAAGAAGTTTAATCAAATCATTTTCATCTGTTGACGAAGCAATGTCATTGAGATGTTCTTCAGCATTCCTGAGAATGCCGCATGTTCTTGCATGTGCATATTGCAGATAGTAAACCGGATTCTTGTCAGACCTTTCCTTTGCAAGTTCAATATCAAAATCCAGATGTGTATTTGCACCCCGCATAATAAAAAAGAACTGAACGGCATCTGAACCAATATCATCAATCAATTCATCAAGACTGTAAACTTTGTCGCTTCGTTTGCTCATCTTCACTGATTCATTACCCACTCGGAAAGTTACCATCTGATGAATGATCACTTTTATCTTAGACTCATCAAAGCCAAGTTTCTTAACACCATAAAGAACTTCTTTATATGTGTCTCCATGATCAGATCCGAAAATATCAACAATAAGATCAAAACCTCTCTTGATCTTATCTATGTGATATGCCATGTCGGGAAGCCGGTATGTTGGCTCGCCTGAAGATTTAACTATTACTTTGTCTTTCTGAAATCCCTCTTCCGGGTTCATCTTCAGCCATAATGCCCCGTCCTGCTCATAAGCCAATGACTTTTCCTTTAGATCATCAATAGTCTTTTCAATTGTGCCATCAGAATAAAGCGATGATTCATTGAAAAATACATCATGCTTAATTCCCATTCTGTCAAGTGTTGCCTTAATGAGTTCAAATGTGAATTTTTCACCTTCACTCTTGAAATAGTCCTTGTCAAATTTGCCCTTGAGTGAGTCACCCTTTTCGTGATATATGTTTGCCGCAATCTCCTTTACATAACCGCCAACATAACCTTCTTCAGGAAACTCATAGTCCGGTTCAATTATCTGCATATATCTTGAGTAAACAGATAAGGCGAGATTATTCATCTGATTTCCCGCATCATTGTAATAGTATTCTCTTGTTACATTGTATCCGGTCCATTCGAGGAGATTGGAGATTGCTTTGCCAAGGCATGCAGCACGTCCGTGTCCTGTATGAAGCGGTCCTGTCGGATTTGCGCTGATCCATTCCAGGTTTGCGTTCTTGCCTGTATTGTGTGAAGACTTGCCATAGTCATCCGCGAGTTTAAGTATCTCGGGAACAACTTTTCGGTAATGATCATCCGAAATGAAAAAATTAATGAAGCCGGCACCTGCTATTTCAGTCTTGGAGACCTTTGCAGGATCCAGCTTAAGATTATCAACTATGTCTTGCGCAATTTTTCTGGGCGGAAGCTTAAGTTCCTTGGCAAGTAGCATGGCAATATTAGCCGAGAGGTCACCAAATTTTTCATCTTTCGGAATATCAAACTGAATTTCAATTTTGTCTGCTCCAATATTGCTGAGGGCTTCTGAAAGTTTCTGTCTAAGATAATTTTTCAATACGTCTCCGTTTGGTTTATTGTATCCACTTCATTTCTTTGTACCACTCAATAGTTTTTCTGAAACTTTCTTCAAGTGTAAACTTGGTTTGGAATCCAAGTTGAGCTTTTGCCTTTGCATTTGAGCAAACCCATCTAAGCTGAGTAATGTCTTTGCACTTCTCCACATTCAAAGTGGCAGCTTTTCCAGAGAGTAAAGCAATTTTCTCAGCTATGTATCCTACACTGTAAACAATGGAATGCGGTATTCTAACTTTAAATGCCTTCTTGTCAAGAATCTTTGATGTTGCATCTCCCATCTCATCCCAGTTATATGGTTCGTCAAAACATATGAAATATGTCTGTCCGTTGGCAATATCCTTTTGAGTAGCCAATAATATTCCATCAACAAGATCCTCAACATAAACCAGACTCAGGTATTTTTTATCAAAACCTATTACGCTGTTCAAGCCCTTGGAGAATGTCTGAAAGTAAATAAAAATCTCGGTATCTCTCGGACCGAACACGGCCGGCGGTCTTATAATTGTTATCGGGAATTCAGAAGCAAATTTGTTCACCTCTTCTTCTGCTTTGAGCTTTGAGATCCCGTAAGTTGTTATTGGATTTGGCGGAGTGTTCTCATCTACAGTGTCTGAATCAATTGCCGGACCGCATGCAGCTTGAGAAGAGATATGTACAAACTTCTTTATGAGGGGGTTGACCTTTTTTGTGATTTCAAGAAGGTTTTTTGTTGCCTCATAATTTCCCTTATAAAAACCTTCTTTATTCACTGACTTAACTACTCCCGCAACATGAAACACATAGTCTGCTTCAGCAATTGCTTTTTCCAATGCTTCATTTGAAAACAGATCACCTTCTATATACTCAAATCCTTTTCCGTCCAGCCATTTTGTTGATGATGACTTTCTCTTAAGGCACATGACGTCAAATCCTGATGCCTTGAGTTTGTCTGCAAGATGGCTTCCTACAAATCCGGTTGCTCCTGTTATGAATGCTTTCAATACTGATAGGTTTGTTGATAGAAGTTATCTATTATTCTTTGTATTTTCTATTCTCAAAAACCAAGAAACAGCCAATTCAGGAATTAAATCGTAATCATTCATAAATCTTAACGGCATATTCAAATGCTGAAATTTTAAATACAATAAATGGACCTGTTTGATAAATGCAAGAGTTTTACCCGTGCCGATGAAGTTAAAGCGGCTGGAGTATACCCATACTTCAGGGCAATTGAAGCTAATGAAGGGCCTGTTGTCAGGATAGAAGGGCGTGACATCATTATGGCCGGTTCAAACAACTATCTCGGACTTACGGCTCACCCCAAAGTGAAAGAGGCTGCGATTAAGGCAATCGAGAAATACGGCACAGGATGCTCCGGTTCAAGATATCTTACAGGCACACTTGACCTGCATATTAACTTGGAAGAGAAGCTTGCAGACTTTCTGGGAAAAGAATCTGTTTTGCTTTTTTCAACCGGATACCAGACCGCTCAGGGAATTATTCCAACTCTTGTATCAAAAGACGAGTATATTATTTCTGACAAGGACAATCACGCTTGTATAATTGCCGCAAACATTATGGCGAAAGGTGCTTTTGCGGAGTTCAAGAGATATAAGCACAATGATATGGCGGATCTGGAAAGAGTTCTTAATTCAATACCGTTAGATGCTTCAAAATTAGTTGCATCAGACGGAGTATTTTCCACAAGCGGTGAACTTGTTGAGTTACCGAAAATGGTTGAGCTTTGCAAGAAGTATGATGCCAGGATACTTATAGATGATGCTCACGCAACAGGAGTTGTAGGAAAAGGAGGAAGAGGAACAAGCTCTGAGTTTGGACTCACAAAGGAAGTTGACATGGTGATGGGAACATTTTCAAAGACTTTTGCATCGCTCGGTGGCTTTGTAGGCGGAGAGAAAGTGGTGATTAATTATCTTAAACACCATTCTCCCGCATTGATTTTTTCCGCGTCACCAACGCCTGCTTCAGTTGCGGCTGCAGATGCAGCCCTTGATATTCTTATTGCCGAACCGGAAAGGATTGACAAACTGCTTGCAAACGCGAAGAAAATGCGTGAGGGTTTCACTTCCATGGGATTCACGGTTCTTGATGGAAAAACTCCGATTGTTCCGGTAATTCTTGGAGATGATAATCTTGTTTTCATGTTCTGGAAAAAACTATTTGATGCAGGAATTTTTGTCAACGCATTCATCTCTCCCGGCGTGCCTCCAAGTATGGCAATGCTCAGGACATCATACATGGCAACACATGAGCCTTTTCAATTGGATAAGATACTCGAAGTATTTGGTGATATAGGAAGAGAAATGGGAATAATCAAATAGTGTGATGATATCGTCAAGACAATCAAATCGTTTTCGCAAGGGAATTTCAATGGGTATGATTACCGGAAAGATTGTCACGAATCTTATTATGTTATTCGTCTTCTCAATCTTTCAACTGAGTGGTTGTAATTCAAAGGATGAATCCAATAAGGTTGATAACACGACTAAAGGTGATTCACAGGAGCAAGATACAGCACTCTCACCGGAAGAGATCCTTAGTGCTACGCTTGTTCAGGGAATTGCAGGAGAGGATGATGATCCGGATCTTGAGGCATTTATAGAAGAGGATTTGTACGGCGAACTCAAGAACAGTAAGGCAGTTACTATTGACAGAGTTTCATCGTCTATGTACGTAGTTGAGTTTGAAAACCTTGGACAAATGAAAAGTTATTTGATTCGAAAGTTTTACAATCCGCAGAAAGACGAGTATTTCTTTGAGAAGACAACATTTGATTCGGATATTAAGAAGCAATTTCTGAAATAAAACTATGTATTTGCAATTGCAGACCATAGTAAGTAACTTTGTACAGTTCTTTAAAGCATAATGGTTCATATTCCATATTAATGGAATTGATTAAAAGGGAATCCGGTGTGATGCCGGAGCTGTCCCCGCAACTGTAAGAAAGAAGACCGTTCAAGAGTCCACTGCTCTTTTCAAGAGTGGGAAGGTAAACGGAAAATGCTTTCGAGTCAGGAGACCTGCCATAATGCGCTTCTAAGATCTTCGTGGGAAAAGATTGATTGAAAAATAATGAAGGAACTCCCGGTTTCTTATTTCTCATCATTTTATCCGCCCGTGAAGAGAATAAGTGTCCGGGAGTTTTTTTATGATCAAATTCAAAAAATTACTTTTACATACAGGAATCTATCTTTGCCTTCTGAACTCTGTCGGATTCGCCGGAGATTCTACAAAATATTTTACTGAAGAGATAACCGTGTTCGGAAAAACGGGAATTACTTCAACTGCACTTCTTCCGGGTTTTGTTCAGTTAATAGAAAGTGATCAGATTAAGAACAAGAATGGAAATGATATCTCGGAAGTGCTTAGACTTCTGGCAGGAGTTAGCATCAGAGATTATGGGGGCGGAAATTCACTGAGTACGGTATCAATGAACGGCACTGGAGCTGAACATACACTGATTCTCATTAATGGAACTAAACTTAATTCAGTTCAGAATAATCAGTTCGATCTGTCATTGTTGTCAAAGGGGAACATTGACAGGATAGAAGTTCTTTCAGGAGGCATGAGTTCCATTTATGGCTCTGAAGCTATAGGTGGAGTAATAAACATAGTGACTAATAAACCGGGGCAGTTTCCTTCAACTCTGAACATCTCCGGTGGTGTTGGTTCTTTCGGTTTGAGACAATTCAATTTGTCAGGTACGAAAACATTTGGAAACCTGAATCTTTTGCTTGATATTAACGATGAGTCTTCGGATAATGCGTATGATTATTATTTCCATTCAGGAACTGAAATTCAACAGAAGAAAAGAGAGAATTCATCATACAAGCAAAGAAATATATCTGCTGAAATCAACACAGATCTTTCTGAATCTTCTGTTCTGACATTCCACACTAGTTACCTTACTGCTTCACGAAGTATTCCCGGAATTGAAACAGGCTCACTTCCTTCTAATTCTTTTCAGGAAGATGCACAATGGAGAACCTCACTTTCTTTAGTTTCAAAGCTCTCCGGTAATATTGTGATGACAGGGAAGCTTGGATTCTCTAATGATCTTTTAAACTATAGTGACAGACTTCTTACACAAAGCTATTACAAGAATCTGAGTCTTGTTGCTTCTGCCGATGCAGATTTCAACTTTGGAGCATTCAACGGAAACGGTGGAATTGAAATCAATAAATATGTTCTTCAAAGTAACGAGACTGTTTCCGGGATTGAAAGATGGCAGCCGGCAATTTATGCGGGTGGTGAGTTTGAGATATCAGAGTTGTTGAGAATCTATCCATCGGCAAGAGTAGATCTCTTCAGTGATATCGACAAGGCTGCCGCTACTGCAAACATTGGTGTGAATTATAAGCCATTGAAGAGACACAATCTCTATATTAAAGCCAGAGCAGGCAACAATTTTGCCGCGCCGACATTCAATGAACTTTACTGGAAGACAGGAGGAAATGAACTTCTTCAGCCGGAAAGGTCAATAAATTATTCTCTAGGAATGGTCATGGAATTTCCTGCAATAGTGAATTCTTCAGTCGAACTCTCATATAACAAAGTTCACACAAGCGAAAAGATAATTTGGATGCCGCAATCATCCGGATACTGGACTCCTCAGAATCTCCGTGAAACAGTTTCAGATGCGTTGATCCTTAACATCGGAGCCGCAGAAGAACTCGGGATGAACACAATTCTGTCCGCTAAATTGAGTATTGCATATACAAACGCAAGAAAGACTAAGGGTGATTTTGAAGGAGATATCAATGTTGGCAAACAATTGGCTTACGTTCCGGAATTAACAACAAAGGCAGGACTTAACTTCACAATAAATGAATTTCAAGCCGGGGTCTTTTATGATCACACTGGAACAAGATACATGAATGCCGAAAACACAAGGTCATTGCCACAGGCAGGATTATTGGAAGGAAGTATTCAATATACTCTTCCGCTGACAATGTTTAATGTAACCGGAAGAATTGAAGCAAACAACATTCTCAACGAGGATTATCAGATGATAGCAGGATATCCGATGCCTCTGAGCAATTTCACATTTAAAGTAAATTTAGAATTTCGCTGAATCATGAACACAAAAATTGAAGATGCAAAAAAGGCAGGCGGTGCAAAGTACAAGGAGAAGATCCTCAGTACTATAGAGTCTTATAAGAAACTTTCCGACAAGGACAAGCACTGCTTTCACATTTATTACGGTTATGGGAAAGGCAAGACCACTTGCGTAATGGGACTAATCATGAGAGCTCTAGGTGCAGGATTGAAAGTCAGGCTGGTTCAGTTTGATAAAGGATTTGAAGGAGTAAATGAACATTATGCAGAGCTTAACACTTTAAGACTTCTCAAAGGTGCAGGGTGTGATATAGAGTTTCATTCTACAGGTTGTGAAAGAATGAATGAGGACGGAACTTTCAGATTCAAGAGTTCGGAAGAAGATTTCAAAGAAGCTAAGCGCGGGCTTGATATTGCCAGCGACCTTTTGCTTAACGGTAATCAGGATCTTCTGATATTGGACGAGGCAATTGCTGCGGTTGTTTATCATTTGCTGAAGAAAGAAGACATTGATGAGTTAATTGAATTATACAACCGTGACAGAAAATGTGAACTTGTTATGACGGGGCACAAGCTTTGGGATGGTCTTGAAGAGAAAGCCGATCTCATTACGGAAATGAGAAAAGTCAAACACTACTTTGACAAAGGAATACCAATCAGAACAGGAATTGATTTTTGAGATGGGACTTAAAATTGATAAGTGCATTTGCAGCAACATCACATTTTCTGAACTCAGGAAAATTGCAATCAGTAATAATGCAGATGATATAAATAAACTGCAAGAGATTGTTGATGTTGCTAAGAATTGCAGACTATGCGTTCCATACCTTAAGGAAATGTTGAAGACAGGAGAAACTGAATTTCACAAACTAATAACAGAACAGGAATGACTTGTTTTAGAATCGCCGGCTTACTTGTAACTTTAGCAATGTGCATTTCATTAATTTCATGTAACAGGGACGAAGTAATGGTTGTGCCTCCTCCGGTCACAGTATCCAAAGGTGTTTACATATTATCCGAAGGAGGGTTCTCTCCGGGTTCAAGCAAGCTTTCGTTTTTCGATTTTGATAATGAAAAGTTTACAGTGAATATTTTCAGTCCTGGATCATTAGGTTTGTTTCCGGACGGGATCACTCTTTATGAAGGTCTGCTTTACATTACCGAGCAGGGAAATTTTGGTGCACAGGGAAAGATCTACAAAGCAGATTCTAACGGAGCGGTGATTTCATCTGCCAATATAGGCATCAATCCTTACTCAGTCACAGTTTCAAACGGCAGACTGTACGTTTCAAACGGTCCTTCAAATTCAGTATTAGCAGTTGACAGGGAGAATCTTCAGGTGCTTTCAAACATCCCGGTCAGAAATTATCCGCAGGAGATTTTGGGAATCGGCAACCGCGTGTTTGTATGCAACTTCGGTTCATTCAGCAGTGGAGATGACTCGGTAGTCTCAGTAATAGATGCCGGCAACAATCAGATAATAGGTGAGATTTTCGTTGGTAAGAATCCGTCTTCACTTGCTCAATCTTCCGATGGCAAGTTGCTTATAGGATGTCCGGGAGATTCTTTAAGAGCAGTAATTTATAAGATCGATCCTTTGACTCTTGCAAGACTGGATACTTTCAAGAATCTGTCTTTCGGATTCAGCAAAGACATTGCAGTTGCAGGTCAGAACCTGATTTACTTCATTGGTGGTGACATCTATGTTGATAAAGAAGTAGTAGAATACAACATAAGTTCCGGAGTCTCGAGGATTCTCATTCAACAGCCGTCAGGATTTTTCAATTACGGTCTGGCAACAGATAAGACTAACGGAGAAGTTTATGTGGCACAGGCGGCATCTGATTTTGTTTCAAGCGGAAGAGTCAGGATTTACTCGTCAGGAGGAGTTCTTGCCCGTGAATTGACAATTACTGATGGAGTTGCTCCCAGGAGAATATTTATAAATCGATAGAGTTAAGTTGGTTTCAAATATTTAACTCTTTGTTTATATTTGGAGCAATGAAAATTGATATTAAGGAGAATCCAAAGGAAGCATTCACAAAATCCGAACTGCCTTTCGATTCCGTATATGCCGGCGGGGAAGTAGCTGATGAAGGAATAGGAATTCATGTCAGGCAGTCAACACTAAGAAAGATCGAAGATTATCTTTCAGGAGATAAGAGTAACGAACTTGGCGGTGTACTTGTCGGGGACCTTTGTGAAACCAATTCCGGAGAGAGATTTGTCAGGATTGACAATATGATAATTGCCCTTCATTCAAGTTCATCTTTGTCTCGTCTCACATTCACTCACGATACCTGGGATTACATTAACAAAGTACTTGAGGAGGAACACTCAGGAAAAAAGATACTGGGATGGTTTCATTCACATCCGGGGCATACAGTTTTTCTTTCAGGGCATGACATGTTTATTCATGAGAATTTTTTCAACCTTCCTCACATGGTTGCCTATGTGTTTGATCCGACTATCCGCGACAGAGGATTTTTCAAATGGAAAGACAATGAGGTTGTCAAGGCTAACGGCTTTCATATCTATGATAATGACGGCGGAGAGAGGATTCACGAAATTATGGCACCTCCGGCTAAAGAATTGCCAATAGATGATGAACTGCTCAACAAAAAGATTAAAAGCGGGAGATTGGATATTTTGAAAAGCATACTCGTAGCATTGAGTTTATTTAGCTTTCTGGTGACCGCCTTTCTGGCATACAATTACATAGATCTTAGCAAGAAACTAAATACAATTTCTGACCTAAGAGAAGAAGTCGGTGATCTGAAAGCAAGGCTTGATGTAATAGCCCCGGTAGCATCCATTGAGAAAGATCAGAATTCACAGGCAAATAAGAAGAATATTGGATGGTCAAAGGATACGATAATAAAGAAAGATGACGACACTCCAAAAATTTCTGATACAAAGATTGAAAAAGTGAATAATGAAATTGCAGTTAATAACGAGACCCAAAAGAATACGGAAGAAGTTTCAAAAACCGTTCCAAAGACGAATGTGAAAAAGTACACTATTAAGAGCGGGGATACACTTGAAAAGATCTCCATCGCTCATTACGGCAGCCGTGAAGGAATAGAGATTATAATGGCACATAACAGTATCAAAGACAGAGCTTCAATAAAAATTGGACAGACAATTGAGATTCCGGTTAAGGATTAAGATGAGGAAAATAATATGAGCCCAAGACACAGAAGACTTGTATCAGATTTCAGAAAGATGAAAGAAGAATTTTCCAATCACCCTTTCATAAGTTTCACAAATGATGAGCATGAGTTACCCCCTCAAAGATACATTGTAAATTTCAGGAACATAAAAGGATTGCGGCTTGTGCAGAACGAGGACAGGAAGGAGCTTGAGTTCTTGAATGATCATAGTTTTGAAATTTACCTGCATTCTGATTATCCAAGACTTAAGCCTCAGTGCAATATGATTTCCGAAATTTTTCATCCAAATTTCAGAATGGCATCACCAAATGATATCTGCATAGGTGATTACTGGGCTTCAGGTGAAACACTGGTTGACATTATTTATCAGATTGGGGAAATGATCATGTACCAAAGCTATAATGTAACCAGTCCGTTAAATGGCATAGCCGCAAAATGGGCAAAGGAAAACAAGGATCTGTTTCCGCTTGACAAGACCGGTTTAAGGCAAGGTGAAATTGACATAGACCTTCACGAAGAGAGCGATAAAATTACCATACTTTGAAAATATGCTGAGACAATTCAAAAATATCACACCCGTAACAGGAGATGAAGTTTTTGTTGCCGATAATGCAACTGTCATTGGTGATGTTAAGATTGGTAATGAAACAAACATTTGGTTTGGTGCAGTGATACGAGGTGATGTGAATTCAATAAGGATTGGCAACAGAACCAATATACAAGATGGTTGTGTGCTTCATGTTTCAGGGGAAAAGTTTTCGCTGAATATTGGAAGTGATGTAACGGTTGGCCACAATGCTACAGTACATGGTTGCATAATAGAAGACAGAGTTCTGATAGGAATGGGTTCAGTGATTCTCGACGGCTCATTTATTTCTTCGGATTCTGTAATAGCGGCAGGCGCAGTCGTTAAGGAAGGCTTTCATGTTCCTTCAGGAGTGTTGATTGCCGGAGTACCGGGCAAAATAGTCAGAGAGCTGACTCAGGAGGAGATTGCGGGAATTTTGGAGAGCGCAGAACATTACGTAGAATTGTCTAAACACTATTCTGTAGAAAGCCAGCAGATACAAAGGCAGAATTAATGTTGAAAATGTACATGCATATTTATATTTTGATTACCACACTCTTTGTAAGTGAAATAGAGAGTACTCTTAATTCAACAATCTAAAAATTGGCAAGAGCAGAAATTTCCGCAGAAGAAATAAAGAGCATCGAAGAGCTTTTCGGAAAGGAGTTTGAAATTTCAGACAATTGCAGGTCAATAAAACTTGAGAATCTCAGGACTAACGGAACTATTAGTCTGGATATATTCTCTGATGCCGGCGGAAGTATTCTGATTTCAGTTTACACTAGTAATTCACACCTTCAGTTGCAGAATTGCTCCAGAGCAATTGTAAGCAATATGCTTGAAGAGGTAATATTTATTTCGGAAAAAGATTTACAGATCTCCGGTTTAATAATTTCCAAGCAAGGGGATTGTTCAATGTATGCTTGTGTTGACAGGAAGCTGTTAAGTACTGACTTCACTGAACTAAGTTCTGAAAAACTTCTTGCCGCCGTAGCATTGTCCGTAGCAGAATCAGAAGATTAATACTTCACTTCATTATTATCCGCTAAGATAGTAAATTTTGAAACTCATTCTGAATTGTTCAGCAGATTGTACAAATTCTGTGATAAGGAAGGGAATCTTAAGGAATAACATAAGGTTTATTGCCGGTGCGATGGAAACCGGGGAATCTGTAAAGTTTGGTACCATTGAGATTAATTTGATAAATGCAGCTGAATTGAGAATGTACAATAAGCAGCATCTGCAACATGATTATGAAACAGATATATTAACATTTGATTTATCGGATGGAAAACAAGCTGAAGGCCAGATTTTGATTTCGTGGGAGAATGTAATGGAGAATTCAGTTAGATTCAGAACGGATTTTGAAAATGAACTTCATAGAGTCATAATACATGGTCTGCTTCATCTATCCGGATTTAATGACCTTGATGAAAATCAGAAGAAGCTAATGCGTAAAAAAGAAAACGAATATTTAAAACACCTTGATAATGCAGGAAAAGGTAATTGAAATAATAGTCATCATCCTCAATGAAATGCGAAGCAGCAAAGGACTTAAGGATATTGATGTAAAGAAGCTGTCAAGTGAGGGCTATACAGATGCAGAGATCAATACTGCATTTGCATGGATTTTTTCGAAACTGGATTCAGGAGACGAAATCCTTCAGGCTGAAGAGGCAAGATCGGGGTCCCACAGAGTGTTTCATCCTGTCGAGAAAAAGATTCTCAAGAAAGATGCAATAGGTTATCTTATACAACTGAAGGAGCTTGGGATCTTAACTGATTCAGATATTGAAGGAGTAATTGACAGACTCTTGTCATCAGGTTACCAGAAAGCCGGAGCTGCTGAAGTAAAAATGGTTGTCAGCTCAATGCTTTTTGATCCTGACAGTTTGTCTGAAATGAAAGGAAAGCTGCTTCTTCAAAACAACGACACGGTTCATTGAAATTTGAATGACAATTTGAAAACATTTTACGAGGTAATTTAATACAAAAGATGAAAGAGAAATCACTGGTAATTGTTGAATCGCCTTCAAAAGCAAAGACTATTAACAAATATCTTGGAAAAGATTTTGTAGTTGAAGCAACAGTGGGACACATAAAGGACCTGCCAAAGAGCAAGATCAATGTTGATATAGATAACAATTTTGAACCTACTTTCCAGATCATTCCCGGAAAAGAGAAGATCATTGAATCTTTGCGAAGAATTGCAAGCTCTTCCGGGAAGATATACATAGCTACTGACCCTGATCGTGAAGGAGAAGCTATAGCATCTGACATTGCTGATGAAATTGTTAATGATAAGAGCAAATTGTACAGAGTTCTTTTCAATGAGATCACTAAAACCGGTGTTCAGCAGGCGATGAATGCCGCCAGAAAGATTGATGAGAACCTGGTTCAGGCGCAGGTTGCCAGAAGAGTCATGGACAGGATCTTAGGATATAAGGTGAGTCCGTTCCTTTGGAAAACATTTTACTTCGGACTTTCAGCAGGCAGGGTTCAATCTGTTGCGCTGAAAATTATTTGTGACAGGGAAGACGAAATAGAGAAATTCAATCCGAAAGAATACTGGTCAATAGAAGGACTCTTTTCGAAGCCTTCAGGGAAAAGCAGTTCATTCAGAGCTAAGCTTTATAAGATCAATGAAGACACTCTTAAGTTTGACGGTGAAAAACCGTGCATCTCAAGTTTGGATGAAGCTCATAAGATACTTCAGGAACTGGAAAACAATAAGTTCCGGATCACAGAGATCAATGTAAAAGAAGTAAAGAGAAACGCTCCGGCGCCTTTTACAACCAGTGTTCTTCAGCAAACAGCTTCTTCAAGACTTGGTTTTTCTCCAAAGAAAACCATGATGCTTGCGCAAAAACTTTACGAAGGAATTGAAGGTAATAAGGAAGAAGGTCTCGTTGGCTTAATCACATATATGAGAACTGACTCTACACGTGTCAGCAAGGAGGCATCTGATACAGCAAGAGAATTCATCAGGAATATTTACGGTGAAGATTATTTGCCGGGTGAAACAAAAGTATTTAAATCAAAGAAGAGTGCTCAGGATGCACACGAAGCGATAAGGCCTACCGATATCAACAGACGACCGGAGGAAATGAAGAAGCTTGGCAAAGATCTGCATGCGCTTTATGATCTCATCTGGAAAAGATTTGTTGCTTCGCAAATGTCAAATGCTGTTCTGGATCAGAAGACAGTCATAATAAAAGCTATCTCTCCAAGAGGAGAAAGGAATATTTATCTTTTCAAAGCAACCGGAAGTGTTCTTAAGTTCAGCGGCTTCCTCAAAGTATATGAGGATGTGAAAGATGATACAACAGATAAACCTGATACTGTCGAAGATGACGAGGAACTTACTCTGATTCCGGCAGATCTGAATATTGATGATATGCTCAAAGCAGTTTCACTCAACAAAGAACAGCATTTCACCAAGCCTCCTCCGCGATACACTGAAAGCAGTCTCATAAAGCAGCTGGATAAGCTTGGAATTGGAAGGCCGAGTACATTTGCAAACATAGTATCAACAGTCATTGACAGGAAATATGTTGATGTAATAGAGAAGAAACTTCATGCTACAATTCTCGGAAGAACTGTAAACAAGATATTGTCTAAACACTTTGAAGATGTAATCAATGTGAACTTCACTGCAAAGATGGAGGAAGAGCTTGATACTATTGCAAACGGCGACAGTACATATCATAAGGTGATGAATGATTTTTATAATCCGTTCAGCAAAGACCTTGCGCAGGCAGAAGCAATTGCAGTTGAGATAAAAAAGGGACTTGTTGAAAAGACCGATGTTGACTGTCCTGAGTGCGGTGCTGAAACAGGAGCTAAGATGGTGAAGAAGTGGAGCAGAAACGGACAATTCCTTTCATGTGAAAATTTTCCTAAATGCAAAGGAGCTTTACCACTTGTTGCACCTGATGAGAAAGATGTTGAGTCAGCCAAAGGATTGAAATGCGATAATTGCGGCGGAGACATGATGCTGCGTGTCGGCAGATTTGGCAAGTTCTATGGATGTATCAATTATCCAAAATGCGATGGCATCAAACCTTTTACGCTTGGGATAAAATGTCCCAAGTGCGGTGAGGGTGAGATTCTTATGAGAAAAGCAAAGAAAGGGAGATCATTCTACGGTTGCACAAAATACCCTAACTGCGATTTCATCAGTAATGCTTTGCCTGTTATGCAGCCATGTACTGAATGCAGCAGCAAGTATCTGGTAAAGAAATCAACTAAGAAGGATGGTGATTACCTGGAGTGCCCTGTTTGCAAAGCAAGATATCCTCTAAAAGAATCCAAAGAAGAAAAGGAAAAGATTGCAGAATAATATAGGCGAAGATTTGAACAGAAGAGATTTTATAAGGAATACTGCCGCAGGATGTTGTGGCGCCTTAATGGGTGGAAATCTGATTGCGAATGCAGTTTCCGAAGGAAGCAAAGTGAGAGCATCAAGTTCATCTGAACTCGGTGACTTCCTGAAATTGAGCAATGACGATTACAGAAAGTTTGCTGACACGGCAATCTTTACAGCTGAAAGGAACGGAGCAAAATATTCCGACTTCCGCCTTTGCAGAAACCGGAATCAATCAGTATCGGCAAGAGAAGACAGAATTCAGAGTATTTCAGATTCTAACAGTATTGGATTCGGAGTAAGAGTTCTCGTCAACGGTACCTGGGGTTTTGCATCAAGTCATGTTGTCAACGAAGAGACTGTTTCAAGTATGACTAAGCTTGCCTGCGATATGGCAAAGGCAAACTCAGTCTTACAGAAAGTACCTGTAGAGCTTGTTCACACTCCGTCATATACCGACAAGTGGTCAACTCAAATAAAGATCAATCCTTATTCAGTTTCAATTTCCGAAAAGACAGAACTGCTTCTTGAGTTTAACAATATCGCTTCTGTGAACGGTGCCAGTTTCTGCGACTCGTTCATGTGGCTGATCAATGAATGGAAGCTGTTTGCTTCATCGGAAGGTTCTTTCATAGAACAGAATCTTTACAGAACATATTCGCAAGTTACTCCCACAATTCTGGATAAGTCAACCGGTGAGTTTGCATCACGAGAAACACTATTCGCACCTATGAGCAAAGGATACGAATATTTTGAAGATCATCCGTTTGAAGAAGAAATAAAGACTGCAGTTGAACATGCAAAAATGAAATTGTCGGCTCCTTCGGTAACTCCGGGTAAGCGGGATTTAATACTTCATCCTACTAACCTTTGGCTTACAATCCACGAATCATGCGGACATCCAACAGAACTCGACAGAGCTCTTGGCTATGAAGCCAATTATGCAGGAACAAGTTTTATGACACCGGATAAACTTGGCAAACTTCAATACGGATCTGAGCTAATCAATATGGTGGCTGACAGAACGCAGGAGTTTGGCCTGGCTACTAGAGGTTATGATGATGACGGAGTCAAGACAACGGAATGGAATATTGTTAAAGACGGGATATTTGTTGATTATCAGACAACCCGTGACCTTGCCCCACTTATTGGAAACGACATTTCGTATGCTTGTTCTTATGCAGACAGCTGGAATAAATTTCCGATCCAAAGAATGCCTAATGTTTCACTTCAACCGGGAAAGAACAAAAAATCATTGGATGATCTGATCTCTGAAACAGAAGATGCTATCTTAGTATTTGGTGACGGAAGCTGGAGCATTGACATGCAAAGATTCAATTTTCAGTTTACAGGACAGGAGTTCTGGGAAATAAAGGACGGCAAGAAGACCGGCATGCTGAAAGATGTTGCTTATCAGGGGAACACAGTTGACTTTTGGAACTCATGTGATGCACTATGCAGTGAAGATGAGTATTTTCTTGGCGGTTCACTGTTTTGCGGCAAAGGTGAACCGGGGCAGATATCACCTGTGAGTCACGGTTGTGTTCCGGCAAGATTCAAGGATGTTAATATTCTGAATACGAAATCTCAAATCTGACAAATGCTCTTAACTGAACAAGAAGCAAGAGAACTGATATCCAAGGCACTTTCATTTTCAAAAGCTGATTCTGCTACTGTCACAATCAAAGGCGGAAATTCTTCTAATATAAGATTTGCGGTAAACTCAGTAACAACTTCAGGTTCCGGAGAAAATTTGACAATTGAAATTGAGTCGAACTTCGGGCGAAGATCCGGTACAGCTACAATTACAAATCTGGAAGATTCACAAATCGAGAATGGTGTCAGAGCCTCTGAAGAAAATGCACAACTGTCACCCGAAGGCAGTGAATTTATGCCTCCGTTGGAAAGCGGTTTGAAGTATCAGAAGCCGAAAGAATTCTTTGTGTCAACATCCGAAATGTCACCTTCAGATATGGCTTCGTCAGTATCATACACTCTTGAGACTGCTGACTCAAACGGATTAAAATCTGCAGGATATTTTGAAACTGACGAAGCTTTCACATCTATTGGAAATTCTAACGGCTTGTTTGCTTATCACGACAATACTTTCGCAAGATTTGCTACTACGATGCGAACAACTGACGGAACAGGTTCAAGCAAGATTGACAGATCATTTGCCGATATAAACGACCTTAATATCAAAGAACTTACAGATCGGCTTTCTCAAAGAGCTTTGCTCTCACAAAATCCCAAGAGATTGGAACCTGGCAAATATACCGCTGTGCTTGATCATGCGGCAGTTTGTGATCTTGTAACCGGGATGACAGGTTATATGAGTATGAGAAGTGCTGATGAAGGCAGAAGTTTTTTTTCAAACAACGGTGATGGCAATAAGATTGGAAAGAAGCTTTTCAACGAAATGGTGAATATTCATTCCGATCCTGAAGATCCGAAGGCACCTGCAAGACCGTTTACAGATTATGGATATCCTGTTGGAAAAACTGCTTGGATAAGCAACGGGGTTCTCGAGAATTTGCATACGAGCAGATACTGGGCTCAAAAAAAAGGCAGGGAACATATTCCCTATCCTACAAATCTCATCATGCAGGGAACGGATAAATCTGTCGAAGACCTTATTGCCTCAACAGAGAGGGGAGTATTTGTTACAAGATTCTGGTATATCAGATCAGTAGATCCGAAGCAAATTCTGTTAACTGGACTGACACGAGATGGTGTATTTCTTATTGAGAATGGAAAGATATCACATCCGGTCAATAACTTCAGATTCAATGAGTCACCGGTGAGTGTGCTTGACAAGGTACTGGATATGTCTTCTGCCGAGAAGGTTGTCGGCAGTGAGAATATAAATGCAAGAACCGTTGTCCCTGCAATCAAGGTCAGGGATTTCAACTTTTCCACAATATCAGATGCAATCTGAATATGGCTGCTACAATTGAGGAAGGTGCCAAAGAATTTCTGGAGCATCTTGCCAATGCAAGAAAGTTCTCTGTCAATACAATAGTATCATACAGAAATGACCTGAATCAGTTCAATGATTTTTGCCTAAAGACATTTGAAGTTAATGTTGGCGAATCTGCCCGGCTTGAAGTCATTGATAAGGCTATATTAAAGTCATTTATCGCAGAAATATCCGATCCCTTCTCCGCTTCTAAAACGATAAACAAGAAATCACTTTCGCGAAAGATTTCAACACTCAAGTCATTCTTCAAATACCTTGCATTAAGAGGATATGTAAAGAGGAATTTTGCCGCTTCATTATCATTTCCAAAGGTTCCTAAGAAGCTTCCTCAATATCTGAGTAAAGGTGAGATGGAGGATCTTCTTGGAATAAAGCATATTACTGAAGTGCCGGTTCTCGACAGGGCAATACTTGAGTTGTTCTACTCTACCGGTATCAGACTTTCTGAACTCATCAACCTTCGCTTGTCAAATGTTGATTTCAATTCCGGAACTATAAAGGTCTTTGGTAAAGGTTCAAAGGAAAGAATTGTTCCATTCGGAAGTCATGCAAAGGATGCAATGAAGAATTACATGAAGATCAGAGATATCTGCGATATCAACAAATCAGAGTTCTTCTTTCTCGACAGTACTGGCAAGAAATTATATCCGGTGAAAGTTCAAAGAATGATAAAGAAGGATCTTTCAATTGTCTCTGAAATAAGCAAGAAGTCTCCGCACGTTCTGCGGCATTCCTTTGCCACTCATCTCCTTGACAATGGAGCTGATATCAGAGCCGTAAAGGAACTGCTTGGACATGAGAGTCTTTCAACTACTCAGGTCTATACTCATCTTACTCCCGAAAAACTAAAGAAGACTTACAGACAGGCACATCCGAGAGCGTGAAATTCAATTAAAAATTAGGAATTAGAAATTAGAAATAGGTTAGTATAATGCATTTCAGTAGAATTTAATACTCTCATACTTGATATTTCTAATTTTAAATTCTTAATTTCTCCTGACTTCGACACTTTTTTTAACAAAGTCTGCAATGGTAGAAATTTTTCAAAATTCTGCATTTCTGGAGATGAGCAAGGTGTCCCAGCTTTTTATAATTCTTTACTTATAAAATCTGACTTTTGATTAAAATGATTAGCAATAACATTAAATAAACTAGAAGAAATTAATTATTGGTGTCTCAGTGTCGAAGACAAGAAAAATTAGGAATTAGAAATAGGTTAGTATAATGCCTTTCAGTAGAATCTAATACTCTCATACGTGATATTTCTAATTTTAAATTTCTAATTTCTAATTCCCTAAAAGGTATCCTGCAACTATAATCAGCGCACTTATCAGAAATGCCTGAATGGAACGTTTCTCTGAAATTATTCCTGCTTTGACATTCAAGGATAGCTGAGATCTTATCTCTTCAGGGACGCCGGAGAATCCGGGAAGAAATCTGTTAACTGAAGCTGTGAATTTTTTGAAGGCATCACCAAACTTGCCCGAAAGAAATTCCTCTTCGCGAAGTATAATGCAATAGTATTGAAAGGAGAAGAACAGCAGTCCGAACAATTGCAGCCATGGAAAGAAAGAATAACTCATGATTCCGATGCCTGTGTAAATCAATATGTTTCCGATGTAAAGCGGATTTCTTACGATGCCGTATGGTCCTTGTGTGACAAGGTAAGTTCCGCCGACTCCGGATGTTGTTCTTGTTTCACTACCTGCGTAGCTTACAGACCAAATTCTGATAAGTTCTCCGCAAAGAGCAATCAGAAAACCAACCATAAGACTAGTCAGCGTCGGCTTCATAAATATGAGAGAGACCAGCAGAAAGGGAATTGGTATATAACTTCTGTATCTGAAGAATATGTCACCCAGCTTCAGAAAAATGTTGTCATTCATATTGTCTTCAGTTTTTTATCCGCCCATAAAGATATCTCTGCGGCGAAATGATGCTTCCTGTCTGTGCCTGATCTTTTTTTCATCGATCAGTCGAATCAGCTTTTTTTGTATATCTGCAAATGAGGCAAATTCAAAATATGTTATGTTATTCTTCCAGCAGTATGATGCCAGCTTTCCTTTTGCAAATACAATATCTGCAAATCCGCTCACACAATAATCTGAGGCTCCGTCACCAATGTAAACAGATACCTCTTCGCCCAGATCATTTGTGTTCGTAAGAAGTATGTTGCGCTTGCATGTCACGCAATCAGTGCAGTACTCATCAGAATACGTCATCTCTATTTTCAACTCCTTCAGATTCTCATCAAAGACCATTTTGTTGCTGAAGAAAGGAACCTCAATATTGTACCTGCTCAGAATCTCTGAGATATAAAAGTCCAGACCACTGCTGATTACGAAAAGACCGTGTTGGCTATCCTTGCAGTAATTTACAAATGAAATAAATGTTGGATCTATTTCTTCTTCAGAGAGATAATTCCTGAATAATTCCTTGTCAAAATTCCTTATAAGCTTAAGATGGAGTTCGCTGGTTTCACGACTGCTCAGTTTGCCGGCATCAAATTCATGACAGATCCTGCTAAGCTCATCCTTGTCATCAATAAATCTTGCCAGGGAATTCAGCCATACATCGTTTCGCGTAATTGTTCCGTCAAAATCACTGAAGATCTTAAGCCTGAAGTTTTTCATCAGACTTAAATTTTGTCTCAACAATTGTAGTAACTCCTGCTTCCTGCATTGTTACTCCATAAAGACGGTCAACAGATTCCATGGTTCGCTCGTTGTGAGTGATTAGTATGAACTGTGTGTTTTGTGAGAACTTTCTTATCATATTGTTGAACCTTCCCAAGTTGGCAACATCAAGCGGTGCATCAACCTCATCAAGAACGCAGAATGGAGACGGCTTAACAAGGTAAATTGCAAACAAGAGAGCAATCGCAGTTAATGTCTTCTCACCGCCGGAAAGCAGTTCAATGGAAGTTGGCCTCTTGCCTCGGGGCTTTGCGATTATTTCTATTTTTGCTTCAAGAGGATCTTCTTCAGCTCTCCCATCCTCATTCTGCTCGTAAACTATTCTCAGGTTTGCTTCATCACCTTCCGTAAACAGCTGCTTGAAGATCATTATGAAATTCTCTCTGATCTTTTCAAATGTTTCCAAAAATCTTTCGCGTGCTTCCTTGTTTATCCGGTCAATTGTCTTTCGGATGTCCTTCTCGGATTCATGCAGATCTTCCTTCTGCTCAATCAGCTTTTTCAACTCTTCCTTTTCATTCTCGAAGTCTTCAAACAATATCTGCTGGTATCCGCCGCCCAGTTTCTTTAGCCGTTCGGAAAGCTCATCTACTGAAAGCTTTGCAGATGCATAATCAAATTCATTGAAATCAATTCCTTCATCTGTTATGTAATCTTTCAGCGAAATGTCTTTCTCATATTTTTTGTGAACGTAGTCTTTAATCTGCTCTGCCTTTATCTCATTTTCCTTGATCTTGATCTGGGAGTTGATAAGTCTCTGTGAAATTGAATCAAAGTCAATTCTCCTTTGACGCTGTGCTATGTCTATGCTGTGCTGAAGCGCTGTCTTTTCATCAAACTTTTTCCTTGCATCATTAGAGCCCGCTCTTGTGATTTCAGATTCGGAATTTAGTCTCTCCAGTTCTGCTGAGTTCTGCACAATCTTCTCTTCTATATGGGCCAGCGATTCTCTGTCACGAAGAAGTATTGCCTGATTGTCTGAAAGCTGCTTCTGATTGAACGAAGATGTCGCTGAAATTCTGGCAAGATTATTCTCTTCATTCTTAAGCTCGTTCTTCAGTTTCAGAAACTCAATATTGTAGCTGTTATAATCTGATTGTTCCTGAGAATATTGCTGCTCGATCTGATTAAACTCATCAGTGAGAAACATGAGCTCTTTGTCAAGATTTGATAGTTCGTTCTCACTTCTTCCGACTTCTTCAATGAGCAGATTTATAGTGTTACTCAGTTCCTTGTTTGTATCACTCAAAGCAGAAAATGATCTCTCATTTTCGTTTATTACAGCATCTATCTGCTCTCTTCTGAAATCAAGATTACCTATGCTGCTTCTGACTTTGTCGCATTCTATTCTTAACTGATCATGCCTTTGCTTCAAAGGATCTTCATCAATGGAGTTTCTTTCCTTTGTAAGCTCTTCAAGTTTTTGACGCAATAATGTTTCTTCCGTTTGAAGGCTTGCTGCCTGAGCTTCAAGCTGTCCGATTATCTTGCTTCTGCCAAGTCTGATGGATTCTTCGTTTGTCTTGCTTCCTGAACGAATGAATCCTCTTGTGAAAATATCCCCGTCTAATGTGATGAACTTATAGAAATTATCATCAGCAAGTTTCTTTGCAGTTGAAGAAGTGTCAACAATTACATATTCATCGAGTACATATTCTATTAGTTTCCTGTATTTCTCATCACTGCATTTTACAAAATCATCAGCAAATCCATAAACCCCCTTTGTTCCGATGAACTCCGGCACATAATCATCAAATGCCAGATATCCCGGGGATTCACCGGTGAGGAGGTCATTCAAAATGAATGTCACTTTTCCTTTTTCCTTTTCTGTAAGCACGGTGATCATGTCTTCTGCATCCTTAAGATTTCCAACTATCATGTAATTGGATATCTCTCCGAGCGCTGTTTCGATGGCTATCCTAAACTTATCCTCAACTTCAATGGTTTCAAGAACTGTTAATGATTTCATCTCCGTATGTTCCTTCATTAGGAACTTTACACCTTCTGAATAGTCATCAAGACTGTCTGATAAATTTGACAGATATTCAAATTTACTTTTGACCTTCTGAAGCTCTATTGTCTTCAGATTCAGATCTTTCTGCATCTCTGAATTCTCATGAGTCAGTATTGCAACCTTCTCAAGTGTCTCCTTAAGCTCTCTGCCTGCTTTGTCAAATTCTTTTGCCTTTTCTTCGAGTATAAACTCTAACCTGTTCTTTTCCGCTTCAATCTCATTAAGACTTTCCAATTGAGTTGAAGTTGATGAAGAGAGCTTTTCAAGCTGCTTGAGATTGTTTTCAAATGCAAGTTTGGATCTCTCGTATTCAGATTTTTTTGCAGAAGTCTTCTGTGTCGCATCCTTAAGACGTTTCCCAAGATCTATTATTTCGGTCTTCTTCTTGTTGATGGTCTCAACAGAAGCATCAACTTTCGATTTCTTCTCGTTCAGAGAGACCTCTGAAACATATATGGTGTGGTTGAGTACTTTGATCTTCTCTTCAATCTCTGACTTCCTGACTGTATTCTTTTCAATTGATTCAGCAAGTCTCTCCGATTCTGCGGTCAATCTGCTGATGTTATTCCTCAGACTGTTTGCTTTTTCGTCAGATACTAGATTATCCCGTTCAACTGATTCAATCTTTCTTCTCTCTTCATTCAGTTTTGCAACAATTCCGCTGAGTTCTGCATCCAGTTCTTTGACTTCTGCTCTGACTTTATCAAGTTCGCTGTCATTCTCAGCAATCTCCGCAGACAACCGCTCCTTCAAGGTCAATCCACTTTCCTCTTTGCTTCGAATCTCTTCCATCTCGAGGATAAGCTTTTCATATTCATATTTTCCTGTCTTGAGCTCAAGTGACTTCAATTCTTCTGAGACTAGCCGCGCTTCTTCATTCCTTTTCACCTGCCTCTCAAGAGCATTTACATTTCGCTGCTTCTCTCTTATGATATCATTTACTCTTACGAGCGATTCATGCACTGCATCGAGTCTGTTGAATGTAAGATCCCTGTTGTGCTTGTATGACACAACACCGGCTGCTTCCTCAAAGAGTTTTCTTCTTTCCTGTTTAATATCTGACAGGATAGTTTCTACCATCTTCAGCTCGATTACGGAGTATGCATCAGGTCCGATGCCGGTATCAATAAAAAGTTCGCGGATGTCCTTTAGCCGGACCTTAACACCATTAAGAAAATATTCCGTTTCTCCACTTCTGTAAAATCTTCTTGCTATCTGAACTTCTGTATATTCTGTTGGAAGGACCTTCTTGTCGTTGATGATTGTAACTGCAACTTCGGCAACGCCAAGCTGCTTTCGGAATTTGGTTCCGTTAAATACCACATCTTCTCGCTTTCCGCTTCTGAGTATCTTGTCGCCTTGTTCGCCAAGAACCCAACGAAGCGCGTCAACAATATTTGATTTTCCCGAACCGTTCGGACCGACAATAGCAGACACTCCGCTGTCAAACTCAATTACAGTTTTGTCCGCGAATGACTTGAATCCGAATATTTCGAGTTTAGATAAATACAATTATCAGCGTGATGTTAAATGACGAAGCAGGTCAACCGTTTCATTGATCCCTGTGAAAAACCATGTGTAAATATAGACTCCCAGGTAAACAAGAACAATAAATGCAATCCCGTATATGTATACTCTACCGGTCTTTATGTCGAACAATGACCTTGCCCCGAGAAGAATGCGGTTAAGATACAGCACATATAGAATGAAAAACAGCCACAGAGTAATACTGATATAGGAGCTGTTTCCTTCAGCAAGTTTATAAATGACTGTGCCAATCGGCAGAAAGATCAGCATCGGAAGAGTTGACCAAACACTTATGGTGAAGATATTCTTGAAAAATGATTTACCCCTCGTATAAAAAGAAACAAAATAGAGGAAGAATGAAGTCAATATAATGAGCAAGAAATGCACAATCACTACTGATGAAATCAGATAGAATTTATTGTTGACTATCTCGCTGAATAAGAGCTTGGTTGAGTCATTGGTAAATGTCTTTGCCAGAATCATGTCAAGCGAATTGCTTGCCTTCAGGAAATACAGGATTGATGAGAAGAACAGTGACAAACCGATTGAAATGCTAAGCGCAAGAAGCAGATTATATCCGGTAGAGATTATCATTTGATCCTTTACCAGAGAATAGAAATATGTCGGTTTGTAAATACATCTAAGAATGCTGGAGCGGAGCTTTTTGTCACGGTTCAGGAAATACAGCAGAATGATCATTACAGTAATGCCAAGAATTATAAACACATACGGAAAATCGGGAACATAATTTCCTTCCTGAATCCTTGGGAGATCCTCATTGTACAGAATTCTCTTGACAAAACCTGCTGACCTCTTTTCTTCCCTCAAATAAGTATGAATGCCGTCTGTAACCAAATAAGGATCTTCGGAGAGTCTGAAGTTGAGGGGATTTGATGCATGCCAGTCCGCAAACGATGACAGAAATCCGCCCATTGTTGATTGCATTATCTTAGGATAGCACTCATTCATGAATTTCATCTGTGATTCCTGCGAATAACTGTCGCTGAAACCGTTGCTGTTCGAATTGTCAATTCTAATTCCAAATCTTGCAGCAAATATATTCGGGTTCTTTCGGTTTGTAGGAGGTTTCTGCCTGTTTGCAAGTTCAGTTACAGATGTTTTGATCTCGTCATATTTCTTTCCATAGAAATTTATGCCGACAAAATCCACCAACTCAGAACAGATGTCTTCGTTCCAGGTCCTTGATGTGTAGTAAGTAAGGCGGTCGTTAAGTGAATCAATTACACTTACTGCCTGAATCACATACTCCTGTGATGCTTTTTCAGATACATCGAAATCATTTCCGATACCCCAAGCCAAAATGCACGGTGAATTCATATCACGGTCAACAATATCTGAGAGTGTATTCAAAGTTAAGCGTACAAATTTGTCATCTTCAAGATAATCCGCTGCTTCTTCATTCAATGGAATTTCCTGCATCAAAAGCAGCCCGATCTTATTGCAGAGCTCTACAACATAAGGGTGCGCGCATCTTCCAGGGACTCTTACAGCATTGAACCCGAGATTCTTAATCTGTGTGAGATCTTTTTCAACGAGTTCATATGAAAGGGCAGTTGAATTTTTCGGTTGATCCTCAAAATAATTGATCCCCATCAATCGCGTCTGTCTTCCGTTGATAAATACTTGTCCGCCTTTCATGGAGAAATTTGTGAAACCCGTTTCCTGAACGAATTCATCCACAACATTCTCTCCGGAATAAATCATAGTTTTCACAAGATAGAGCTCCGGCAATTCAGGAGTCCATAGAATGGGGTTGGCAATGCTTAGCTGATTCTCAAGCCGTAATGAGTTATTCTCGCCTATATCAAACGGGAGCGAACTGCTTGCGGCGGCTTCCTCTCCTGTTGACTTCCGTATCACAACAGTCTTCACAGAAAAAGAACTGTCATTTCCCTCACTTATGAACCTGCTGAGATTTGATGACTTTATCGAAACACCATTGATCAACTTTACTGACAAGACATTGTCAACTGAATATTTAACAATGCTCTTAACAACATGAAGTTTTGGAACCGCCAATAAATAAATGTCTTTGTTGATTCCTCCGTTAACAATGGAATAGTTTATCTGGTCAGAAAGGGGGAGTGTATTTGAATAGTTGAGTTCACTGTTTACAGTAATTAGAATATCGTTACTTGCCGAGATAATGCCATCGTTTACAGATGTTACTACAGGTGTATATCCTCCTATGTGAGTCGCAACGAAGTTACCATTTATCTTTATATCAGATTCATAGTCAATGCCCTCGGCAACGAATATGAACGAGTACTTATCAGCATATTCCACTGGAATAGTAAATTTCCTGCGGAATATAGCTTTCTCATCAAAGCTGTATGCCAAAGGAACAGAAACCTTCTGAAAACTTTTCCCCATATTGAATGAGACTTCCCATTCACCATTGAGACTGATCTTAATTCGTTTCTCAGAATCCCTGTATAATCCGATCTTGGAAATGTCCGTTTCCTGCGTTCTCTCAAATACCTTTATTTGCGCGATTGATGTTGCGCAAAAAAAAGCCGGCAATGCAAGCATCAGCAATGCAACACCGGCCTTTTCCAACAAGGATCGAAAGGTCATTCAGATTCTTTAAATTAGTTGCAAATATAATGATTAGCGAAGGTAATTTAAAGATTGGAATGAAGTTGCATGAGAATTAGAAATTAGAAATTAGAAATTAGAAATAGGGAAAAGGACCTCAGTCACAGAAATCTCAAAACATGGCGTAATACCAGTTCAACAACTATGATTAACTTTCTCTAAATTCAGGAATTCAGTTCTCCGGCAATTCTGCTGAATTGAGATAAAAGTCTAAACCGGAAAGTTATGTGTCCTGGATTGAGCAAGATCCAAAGTATAGAATAAAGAAAATGCATCACCTTAGACCTGCGATCCTAAAGTATTTTAGCTCAAAGATGCAAAAATCTGACCTCCGCTTCACTCAATTCCGGCTTCTTGGATCCTTTGGACCGGCAAAATATGAATATCAGAAGTGTTACCGTTTCATTTGACCATTCTAAAGATCATTCAGATGTGACCTTGCCCTGCTCTTTCTTGCAACCGGCTGTGAATCTTCGCTGACACTTAATGCTTCCGATTCACTATGGTTTATTGCCCGTTTGAGCTTGCTTGTTGTTTCCTTGAGATTCCTGATTTTCAGAGTGAGAAGCCATATTTGTTTCTTAAGCTCCTCAATATCTCTTTCCATTTTTGTTGGATTCTGCTGAGCCATCTTTGTTCTTGTTTGATTTGTGATTTTGTTTGTATTTAGTCTCTGATTCTTTTTGGGATTCTCTTTACTGTTTTAAAGCCGCAGGCGGGACAAAATTCCCGCCGCGGCGAAGCGATCTGACGGCTCGTTGTTCATCGTCACTTTATCATCATCATTTTACCAACGTACATCTTTCCACCGGTTTCAAGTTTGTACAGATACATGCCGGTTGCCATTCCGCTGCCGTCAAATACAGCTTTATGTTCTCCAAATCTCTTATACTCATTTACCAAAACGGCAATTTCCTTACCGCTGAGATCAAAAATACTTAACCTGACGAACCCGTCGGATGGAACAAAGAAGTTAATAGATGTAGTAGGGTTGAATGGATTCGGGAAATTGGCGATTCTGCCTCCGTCGACATTTATTGAACTGCGGTCAGTGGGCAGATCCCGAACTGAGACGAAGATGTCTTGTGCGAGATTGTAAGCGATCACAAGGCTGCCGGCCTGTGACGTTACGGAAGTGTGTTCACCCGAAGTTAACCCTGTGTTAACAAGCTGCGTTGTCTTGCAGGCTTCGGATTCGTCAGTTAAGCTAATTTCATTTATATACAGATCCCCGCCGGTTCCTGCTACCCATGGCAAGCTGAAATAACGGGTAGCGGAACTTACAACTGCGGGATTGTTACCAATGCTCAAGTGTCTTTTGGAGTTTGCTTTCAAAGCGTCACATGAGTTAAGGATTCCGGAATTATGGCCGTGCATGGTTTTTCCATGTTCATTAATTCCCATAACATGCACTTGATTTCCTTCCCCAATTCTGCTCTTCCAATACAATATGACTCCGTTTGCACCGTCGGATAGTATGCCGACATTCTCATTTATGCCGGAATCTTCTGTGGTCAAATCCCATAATCTTTCGAATTTCAAGGATGTGCAAATTACAACGATCTTGCCATGAAGTCTCTCAGACTTTTCATCGACAGCTACCACCATTGAATTCCCCGAAATGACCGGCTTGTGTGAGTAATCCAGCACCTTCTCTATTCCGGAATTTTTGCCGTATTTGTTTCTGGCATCAGCAGTTTTCGATATTGAATTGTTCATACCAAATGCCCTTTGTCCATAGATCCGGTTCCCATTACCGTTGTTAATAATGTCACCTAAGTTTCCGAGCAAAGCAGCATACACATCATAGCTTCCTGTATCTGAAAGAAATAGGTTCCTGGTATCAAGCCACGTGATCACAGTTTGCCCTTCTTCTGTAATTGTCAGTTCAGGTTTCCTTTGATCCGCCGGATCATTGCAAACAACAACTTCGTCTCCGTTTAGCCATAGCTTAAGGCATTCATTGCTGATCTTTTGACAATGAATATTGAAGTCTCCCATTGAGAAGTTCTCCCAAGTTATAACAACTGAGTAATCAGCTGCCTGCACAGCTCTGGGATGCAGGTTTAGTCCCTCATATTTTGAAGAAAGCACGATTGGTGTTCTGCCTGGAATTCCATCAGGGGAGATTCTCTGCGCCATGATCATGTCATTCTTCCTGTAAATAAAAATCCCTCCACCGGAGCCGTCAGAAAAGGAAACCGGATAATCTGTATCAGCCGTAAGCATAGTTCCTAATCCATTGTCAATAGTTATTCCGCCGGCGAGCCATGCTAAACTGCCATCTGGCAATAACTTTTGCGCAATCAAAGAGCCATCTGAAGTTTCGTCTATCCAGCATAGTATCGTACCATCCGATCTTCCAAGACTGAATGACTCCGCTGATGAAGGGAAAAATTTATCGCTGTTGCTGTTTGTCAATGCGAATGATTTGTACTGTGCATTTGCACCCGGCATGAATATTAACAATCCATAGACCGTATATAAAATTTGTAATGTTGCTTTCATCTTGGTTCCTCCCGGATTATTTAATTTTGAAAAATTCATTTTGTTTGAGTAAGATGTTTTTTAAATTTGAATGTGTTCGAATTGATCTTATTCATTTCTTATCACAGTCTTAGCATTAATTGATCCGGAAATTATTCATAGTTCATTTTAATCAATTACCTTCGCAAAACTACTTGAATCCTTTTGTGCTGTCAAATTGTAAAATTCGAGATTTGTGAAAGTGTTTTGAAGAAAGTGTCTCAAACCCTCTTCTGCAGAGGGTTTTAAGAAATCAAAAACCGCGCCGCAAACCAAAAAAATGTTATGTTTATATTTCTAAATGAGTTGTCGAAAGTAGAATTTCAGAAACTTGGAAAGTTCGTGAAAGCAGATTATTTTAATTCCAACTCAAAACTCAAGAGCATTTATACTTATCTGGAATCGCTGTATCCGAATATTACTGAAGATGATTTACTGCCTGAGACACTGTGGCTTTCTTCAGAAAGTGACTCTGCTTTCAGTGATGTCAACTATCGAAGATTGGTTTCTGACTTTATGATTATATTTGAGAGATTCCTTTTGCAAAGTGAATTCGAATCTGACAATGGGTTTTCTAAGATTATGCTTCTCGAGAATCTTAGGAAGAGAAGATTGAAAAAAAGATTTGATAAAGCATATTCGGAAATAATTAAAGAAATGGATTCATCGTATTCCAAAGACGGTGAATATTACATCAGAAGATTTCTTGTCCTCGGAGAAAAGTATCAATATGAATACGGTGAGAAAAAATATGATTACTCGCCTCTGCTTCAGGAACATTCTGATAATATTGACAACCTTATACTCTTTGAGAAACTGCATATTGCTCACCAGATGTTTCAAAGTTCACAGAATGCCGGGGATGAAGGAATTTATAAACTCGACTGGCTGACTGAATCCATTACTAAGGTAGAAGGAAATTTAAACTACTACCGCAAATTTCATCCGAATATCTATATCATTTATTTGACGTATAATATGTTCAAGCAAAATGATGATAAGTATATGACAGAGTTAAGGGATTTTTTGAATGCTAGTGGTGCAAATTTCCCAAAAACAAAGCTTGGTTATTATTATGAATATCTGTCTTCTTATTGTCTCTCCAGATATAACAACGGAGAAAAGCGCTACAGAAAAACAGCTCTTGAGCTTTACAAGATCATGGACCAAAAAGAACTGCTCGTGATAGATAATGTGATACTTGATTCGGAGTTTAATAATGTTGTAAATGTAGCTTTGGGTGAAAAAGAATTATCATATGCGGAGAAGTTCATAGAAAAGTATAAGAATAAGATAGATGAAAGATTTGCAACAGATTCTTACAGTCTTGCTAAAGCAAAATTGATGTTCAATAGAAAGGAGTATGATAAGATGTTTGAGTTTATGCTGAAGGTTGAATATAAAGACCCTTATTATTATATCAACTCTAAGATTCTTGCAGGAAGAGCATTCATAGAAAGCAATGAACCCATAAGAGCCAAATACATCCATGATAATCTGAAACAATACGGCAGAACAAACACTGCTTTGTCAGATCTTCAGAAAAATACGATTTCAATTTTTCTTCATTACTTCAATTATCTTATAAAGATTCAAAGCACATCGGGTTCAGAAATGATCAAGCTCAAGAAACTTGCATTAACAGAGCTTCTGGCGGACAAGCGTGTTGTGCCAACACAGTATTGGTTTAAGGAAAAACTTTCATGAATGGCACTTACAATTTTATTGCATAATGAACAACACAATATTGTAACCTACTTTAACAAAATTATCCTCTTAACGGATGTATAATTTCCCGCAACAAATCTCGCAAAATAAACTCCGCTGTTCGTTTGTCCCGCAAGAAGCTGAATTAAATTGAGCGTGTACTTGTATCTGCCGGCTTCGAGTTCTTCATCAATCAGTGCAACAGTCTCTTTGCCTGTTATGTCAAACAGAGTCAATCTGACTGCGCTGCGCTTCGGTATATCAAACTCTATATTTGTTGATGGATTGAACGGATTTGGATAGTTGTCAAAAAGTCTATACTCAGAAGGAACTAAAGAGCTGATGTTCTGAATTCCAACGGATGTTCTTCTTAAGACAATGATGCTTGAATTGACGCTGAAAAGGGAATCAACTCCATTATATGCCTTTGTCCTGAAAGAAATGAGAACCGAATCTCCTGTAAGTCCGAGATGAAGCGCAATGCTGTCCAATGTTCCTTTGCTTATCAGCATTGAAGAATCACGGCCGTAATTTCCTGTAGACAGATAGATTTCACCGGATCCCTGTATCTTTCTGAAATAAACTTTATACCTGAATGAAGTGTCCTGAGCCGATCTGCTCCATGAAAACAGAACCTTTGATGTGTCATCCGGAGATGTGAGTATTCTGTAATATGGAGTCAACAGGGGAGTAACAATAGAAAAGCTGCCAAGTTGCTGTGGTATGACTTTGAACAAGTTTGTTCTTGTCAGTGAATCAGAACCAAGAGAATTTGAAACTCCTAAGCTTACGCTATACTGTCCAATGGAGTAGAATGTCAGGTCCGGATTTTTTTGAACTGATGTTCTTGACTCAGGACCGGTAATTCTCCATTGCCAGCTTGAGGGAATTCCTGAAGATGCATCGATCAGTCTTATGGTGTCATTTCTCCGTATCTCAAGTTGACTTGCTGAGAAATTGCATACAGGAAGATGCACAACGGGAGATGTCAGTTCCGCCCTTAGCACGAACAATCCGTTGTTTTGATCAGACGCAACTATCTTACCCGAACCAAACATAAATACACCCCAACAACCGTCATAGAAAGCACCGTTGTTCTTTGAATAGGTGTCATACCATGCAATCTCAATCGGATTTGAAGGTTCAGAAATATCAAACACCTTTACACCTGCAGTATAATAAGCTATAACTGCAATGTTGCCATATGTCTCAGCATTATGAACCACCGAATGTTCAAATGGAAAAACAGATACAGATCTGACATAAGTAAGATTGCTGATATCAGAAACATCCCACACTTTCATCTTACCGGGTGAAGGAGTAATTGTTTCATCGGTGACGTAGGAGAATTGGCGGTTGCCTGAAAATGCAATGTTGTGCGGAGCGTTTGGCACAGGATTGTTTACCCAGTTTCTTATTGTGAAGAGACTGTCCTTATCAATGGCGCTTATTATGCTGACTCTTCCCGAACTTATATTGCATGCCCAAATTGTATCATTGACTATTCTGGAATCATGAACATAGAATTCATTCCACTTGCCTCTTAGTAAAGGTACTTCGGGATTTGCAAGATCAAGCACTGCAATGCCTTGTGTAAATTCCGTATTGCAGCCGTTAAGAAAAAGATATTGTCCGGATTGAGAAACTGAATGAGTAGTTGAATGCATGGGTAAGTCAAACTTGCCGACATACCTCACTGAATCAGGTAAATATTGCAGATCAACAATCTGAATATTACTGTTGTCTGCTTCTGAAACTATATAAGCATAGTGCGAATATGTTTTCATCTCTCTCCAAAGATTTCCGTTTGAGGATGGATTTGTGTTGGGAAGGAAATCAACCTCGCGAATATTCAGAGAGTCAGTAATGTCTATAAAAGCAGTTCCTGTGTAGCAACCGAGAATCGCGTACTCCCTGCCGTTAGTTGCGTGATACCCCCATAGAGCTGAGTAAGAAACGTCCGGAGCAGTAAAGTGCTGATTTAAATTAGCGAGCATTCGCGTTCGGTATCCTGTTTGCGCATTTGAAACAGAATGCATAGTGAAAAGAAGGACTATGATAGAGAATATTTTCATCAGTCAACTCATTTTGTATTTTCAAAATAAGGTTTTCTGATTTGAAAACAAAGTGTTCGTAGAATGTAATCCTGAATACCCAGGTTTAAACTGTAAATTAGAATTTCGAATGTAAGCAATTGGTCGGAATGTCTGCAGGCAGTGAAATAGCATCAATATTCTTTTCCAACTCTGTAGCTCTGCAATATTAAACGCCTATGGAGCCAGGCAAGCACTTACAAAAGGGGATGTATATGATTTGTGATTAGAAATATACAAAGCTCTTAAGATGACTATCTATGACACTTAGTGAAACTTCTGTTTGTTAAGCTCTTCCAAATTCCATCATCACCTTCGGTACATCGGCAAGTTTTCTGTAAACCGGTACATAAGCTCTGCTTGCAAATACGTTGAAATCATTCTCTTTGATGATCTCGAGGATCTTTCTGTAATTACGGCTCATGAGTCCTACTGTAACTCTGCTGTCGCGGTCAAGCATCCTGATTCCTTCATCGGCAGTATTGTAATATCCCGTTGCGCGGCTAATCTGATAATGCATTAGTTCCCGAAAGTTCTTGTTTAGAGTAAATTTCATGAGGTCTTCTTCTGAGTATCCAAACTGTTCCATTTCTACCTTCGGTAAATATATTCTTCCTCCCAATGCATCTTCCTTTAAATCCCGGAGAATATTTGTCATCTGCATTGCAATGCCAAGGTCAACTGCATAAGAAAATGTATTCTCATCTTTAAAACCAAAGACATACGTTGTCATGAGTCCTACTACTGACGCAACCTTATAGCAATATACTTTCAAATCTTCAAAATTCTCATAGCGGGTCTTGCTCAAATCCATATTAACTCCGTCTATCAGTTCATTGGGTAGATTCTCGGGAATTCCGAAACGCGAGATCGTATCCTTTAACGCTATCATGATGGGATGATCTATAAACTCTCCGTTGTACAGTGCCTGAAGATGCTGCCTCCATTCGTCAACAGCTTCAGAAAGCTTCTCCAAACTCTCCTCAGAACTAAGCGAGCGCATGAGATTCTTATCTACAAGATCGTCAATGTATCTGCAAAATGCGTATATGGCGTAACAAGCGTTCTTTTTTTCCGGGGGAAGGAACCGCGATGCGAAGTAAAATGTCTTCGCATGCATTTTGGACATGTTTCTGCAGTACTCGTAAGAAATTGTAAGCTTTTTGTCGATAGATATCATATAAATAGAATTTGGAAAGATTTATGCTAGCAAACAAGTCATGAAGCCAAAATAATTCCTGCCAATATGCTAATAATTCATTAAACAAAAATTCAATGTGCAGGCACAGAAGTTTGATTAAGATCTTGAGTCTTCTTTCTTTTGAAGAATTGACCGGCAAAGCAGGCTTCAGCTATATGACTTCATTTGTCGAAGCTCCCGCAAACAAGAGAGTTCAGGTAATCTGATACCAGTCCTTGTTCCTGCTTAGATTGAATTGAGGATGATCAGATTTGCTTCACAGAATTCATCTAACTCTGCAATTCATTCAACAAAATTTCATAAGCCTGATCAGGAAGCAGTTTCTTGCCTTCTTCAATGCACTCGGCAAAAATCTCTTCTCCTGTTTGCTTTTTCAGATTCTGTGTTAAAGAGTTGTACCTGTATATAAGCTTGTGATCCTTGATCAGATTTGTTGATTCATAGAATTCGTTTATATAACCAAGTAACTTGCACGCTTGCCTTAAAGCATCTCCGGCACTCAATACTTCTGCAATACCAAGAATGTTTGAGATGAGTTCTTTCCTTTGATTAGTTTCTTTGTTTATCTGAAAACTCTCCTTGAATAAAATAGCTGAAAGTTTAATGTCACCCTTTTGCATAGCAACGATTCCAAGATAGTTGAGATTGAAAGCGACTCCTGGCTTATGCCCGATCTCTTTACTTAGCTTGAGACTCTCTTCGAATAATTTCTCTGCCTTATCAATTTCTCCCATGTCAAGTCTTGCATTTCCCATGCACATAAGACTGTAAGCAACTGCCGGCTTGATCTCAGCTTCGCGGCCAATGCTTAGACTCTCTTCAAGCAGTTCCATTACATTGCTCTGATCACCAAAATTAAGCTTTGCATCTGCAAGACTGCAGAGTGAAAACGTAAGTCCTCTCTTATCACCCAAACTTCTGAAAATTGAAATGCTCTCTTCAATAAATTCTCTTGAACGTTTCAGATCGCCTGTATGAGAAGCGATATTGCCCAACGAGATCAACGAATAAGCCACGCCCCGCTTATCTTCAAGCTCTCTGAAAATCGCAATGCATTCATCAAAAATCTTTTTCCCACGGTCAAATTCACTCTGCTCTAATGCAATACTGCCTAAGTTGTAAAGGGAATATGCAATGCCTCGCTTGTCACCGGCTTTTCTTTGCATATCGGCGCTCTCCTCAAACATCTCTGCGGCCTTTTGATAATTACCCGTTTCAAGCAATGAACTTCCCAAGTCATTAAGAAGGTAAGCGATCTTGCTCTTATCTCCCTTTTCACCTACTATCTCAAAGCACTCCTCATAAATCTTTCTTGCAAGATCATAGTCACCCAGCTCTGATCTCATTATAGCCATACTGCTCAATGATTCCGTGATTCCTTTCATATCATTTAGCTCTTTATAAATTTCTGCCGCGGTTTCACAATGTTTGATTGCACTATCTATTTCCCCCTGAAATTGCAGGCATGTACCGAGTCTCATATGTGCCTTGGCAAGCGAATGCTTTGAAGGATTCACGGAATTATTGACAAATGTCTCAAGCCACTTTCTTCCTTCAGAGTAATGACAGCGCAGTCTCCAGAACAAACCCATCGAACCTGCCAGCCTTATACCTCTTTCATCTTCAGGATATGGCAATGATCTTATCAAAGCAGTTTCAATGTTACCCCTTTCCTTCTCAAGATTGCCGCTCCATGTTTGAGATTCGCTTCCAATCAGATGCGGCTCGGCAGTTTCAGAGAAGTTAAGAAAATGGTTCAGATGATTGCCGGATATTTTGTAATATTCATTTGCATTCTTAAGCTTATCATATCCGTATTGCTTTATAGTATCAAGCATTCTGAATCTTTCTGAACTTTCCTCGTAAACAATAACAGACTTGTCAGCAAGACTGTGAAGCAAATCTAAGATGTCAATTCTATCCAATTCTTCGTCATGGCAGATCTCTTCCGCAGATTCAAGATCAAATCCTCCGGAAAAGACAGACATTCTGCTCCACAAGAGTTTCTCTTTATCAGAAAGCAGATCATAACTCCAGTCAATCAGAGCTTTGAGAGTTTGCTGTCTCGGAAGTGAAGTTCTCTTGCCTCCGGTAAGAAGATTGAACCTGTCGTCGAGCCGCGCATGAATTTTCTCAACTGACATGACCTTTGTTCTTGCTGCGGCAAGTTCAATTGCCAGCGGAATGCCATCAAGGCGGTGACAGATCTCAGCCAGAGCGGGAGCATTGTTTTCATTTATACGGAAATTCAGATTTACAGAGAGAGCTCTTTCAATGAACAAACGAACTGAATCAAATTGTGTAAGCTGTTCCGGTGATAAGTTTGTGTCTGTATCGGGAACAGACAATGAAGGTACTTTGTATTTCTGCTCACCAGAACAGTTAAGTGCTTCTCTGCTTGTAGCAATGATCTTAAGCTTAGGATGACTCTTCAGAATCATTTCGGTAAAGAGTGCGCATTCTTCTACAAGATGCTCACAATTATCAAGAATGATAAGCATATCTTTGCCGGAAAGGAAATCATTTAGCGTATCAATGGGATTTCGTCCCGCCTCCTCCTTCACTGAAAGCGAATTCATAAATGTCTGCAGGATGAGAGTAGGATCAGAGACAGGCGCAAGCTCAATAATGAAGACACCATTTGAAAATTCATCTATCATATCTGCGCCGATTTGCAGCGCAAGCCGAGTTTTGCCCGATCCGCCAGATCCTAACAGCGTTAGAAGATTGATCTTACTCAACAATTCTCTTGCTCTTGAAATTACATCTTTCATTCCTATATAACTTGTAAGCTGAACAGGAAGATTATTAGGCCTTGCATCAAGTGTCTTTAGGGGAGGGAAATCTTCACGAAGTTCCGAAGAAATGACCTGAAACAATCTAATTGGTTGAATCAGATCCTTGAGTCTGCGTTCTCCGAGATCACGAAAAGATAAAGTCTTAAGATCAACATTTTGCTGAAGCTGCTCAGAAGTTGATGAGTAAACCTGATATGTATCATTTGAGATAAGAATTTGCTCACCGTAAGCGGCGGACATAACTCTTGCCGTACGGGACAGAGTAATGTAACCCATATATCTACCGCCGTTCCATTCAGCACTTCCTGTATGAATTCCAATCCTTACTTTGATTACCGCTTCACTCCAGTCTTCGTTTGCAAGATTCTTTTGAATCTCAATGGCAGCTTTAATTGCATCTCCTGAATTCTGAAATGCACTGCAGAATGCATCACCGACTATATCAAACACATATCCTTTATTAAATTCAATTGCAGTCTGAAGTATAGCATGATGTTTCTCCAACGAATCATGAAGTGCTTCAGGAAATTCCTGTGCAAGCCTGGTGCTGCCTTCAATGTCCGTGAAAAGAAATGTTACATTTCCGGTTGGTACAGTCATTCAAATTGGGATTAAGATATTGAAATCTAGTGTGTCAAGAGCAATCCATGACAGGGGTGTGTTAATGTACCGCTCCTGATCGCATAAAGTAAAACCAACTTGCGAAAAGAACAATGTCTGAATAGTAACAGATACAAAATAGATATCTGCTGTTTCTGTAACATTGTTCATAGTAGCCTTATAAGCGAAGCCAGTTTCAGTTTTTTATATACTTGAAATCAAGTTCGTGTAAGTAGATTTTGCTTATAGTTGTGTCTGCACCAAACTCAATATCAACTGAATAAAAATTACAATTGAAGGAAGTACGGATCCGGCATGTGCCGGAGGATTAACTTAGGTCGAACCGTTGCTGCAAGTAGCATGTGAAGTTATTTGTAGAAATACTCATCTTAGTGGCGAAACTACATCTTTCGAAAAAATTGAAGAATCAAAATTTCAGGATAGTGGTTAATTACTCGGATCTTGAAAAAAAGAAATACTAGAATAACATTGATTCAGATTCTTTCATTAAATATTTTGCAATTAGAAAAGATATGAATATGACAAATCCTGAATTAAAAAAACTGTTCAAAGAAGCGCTAATTGAGGTGCTCGAAACAAGGCCAGAATTCCTTAGAGATGCTTTTATAGAGGCAATTGAAGATACTGCTCTGCTAAAAGCAATTAAAGTTGGTGATAAGGATGAGTTAGTGAGTTACAATGAATTGTCAAAAGTAATGGAGCGAAAAATTGTGGATTCCAAATGAACATGTTATCAAATGTTAATACTTGCGGAGAAGACTTTTCTGAAAGATGTTGAAAAGATTAGGGTAAAATCAGTGCTATTGAAGTTGCAGGAAATCATCGAGAGTATCAGAAGAGCCGAAACTCTTGATGAAATTTCTGATGTAAAGAAGTTAACAGGCAGTAAAAATTACTTCAGGCTGAGGTTTGGCAATTACAGAATCGGATTCAAATTTCAGAACAAAGAAATCAAGCTGATAAGAATACTTCACAGAAAAGAAATTTATAGTTACTTTCCTTGAATGAATTTGTCCTTGACCATCATGTCATAAGTTTTGTGATGGTTGGCATTTCGTACAAGTCACAGTTATTTGCTTAATTCTTACTTCCGGGGATTCAACGGACGAATTTCGATCTCGTTCATAAGTGCATTCTGCGGCAGCGTTGCGGCAAGCATGCACGTTTCGGCTACATCATCAGGAGTCAGGAGAGTATCTCGTCTTGAATTAAGAATTGTTCCCGGCTGATCAAAGAACTCTGTATCAACTGAACCGGGACAAACAGTTACAACTCTGATATTACTTGTTCTTACTTCAGCCATGAGTGATTTTGCAAGTCCAATTACGGCATGTTTTGTTGCGCTGTAAATTGAAGCGGTCGCAACTCCGTTCTTTCCGCCAATTGATGAGATTATGATGATCGTCCCGCTTTTTTTCTCCAGCATACTCTTTAGAGCGTATCTGCAAGAAAGATAGACTCCTTTTACATTCACTGCAAACATGCTGTCAAAGTCCTTCGTAGTTGAATCAACAAGATTGGCAAACTTGCCGAATCCGGAATTGCATATTAGCACATCGATCCTTCCAAACTCATTGATCACGGATTCTATCATTGCCCTGACATCTTTTTCCTTTGACACATCAGTCTTGATGAACCGGTAATTCTTGTTCTTTATCTTTCCGGACTCAGTACGCGAAGCATCAACTACTACATAGCCCTTTTTAATAAATTTCATAGCACATGAAAGTCCAATGCCCTTCGATGCGCCGGTAATTACTGCGATCTTCTTCATTTGATAAGTGAATTGAAAATAATTAGAAATTAGTAATTAGAAATTAAAAATATTGAGGGTATGACTGAATGCATCAATACATTGCAGTTCTGTATTTCTAATTTCTAATTGTCAATTTCTAATTGGCAAAGAGCGGTGTGTTGTCAATATGAATCAAATACTTGTCAATCAGATTTCCATCCATATAAAAAACATTCACAAAATTAACTGTAACCTGCTTCTCATCAAGCCGTGTATATTTCACTTGTCCTTCCCAGATTACATTGCCGTCCTTCTCCCATGAGTTTAAGACCTTGTGCTCGCTTGATTTGATCATGTTGAAGAATGCAGCTACATAATCGTTAATTGCCTGTCTGCCAACAACATCAGGACTGTTTCCAAATCTGAATACTCCATTCTCCGTTATGAATGCAGCAAAACCGTCCGCATCCTTTGCATCAATTGCATTCCCGATTTTCTCGAGCCATTCTCTTTTGTCCATTTGTATTTAGGGTTTCCTTTATTTGGTTTGGTTTTTAGGAATGCAAAACTCGGCAATGAGGATTTCTAATTCAATGACAAACTAAGGGCAATTGAAAATTGAAAATTGAAATGAGAAGTGAATAGAATTGAAACTGAAGTTCCTATATTTGCTGATAGCAACGACTTTTCTGCAATTGTCCTCAATGGTTCAGTTCTACAGGAGTGTTCAATTTTCAATCTTCAATTTTCAACTCTCAATTCTCAATTGTTTTCCCTTCCAATGTTTCTTAGCTTACTGTAAAAATATTCAATCCAAAGGGAGGAACAAACTCCATGACAAAGTACAAACTTCGGATTCAGATCATCGCCACAGCAAACGATGATGGTTCGGAATCTGCCAATATCACGGCAAGTTCAGTTACTACAAAGCTTGCAACCGTTACAGAAATACTTGCTCCTTCCAATATCGAATTCCTGTTTGACGAAGCCAACGATTTTCTCAAAGTAAACAGCACACTTCATAACAGAGAATTCACAATCCTTGAACCCCCGAATGTCGGGTCCGATAAATGGGATCATGAACCCCTGACAGAATCAGATACTCATTCCAGAGCTCGCACAAATATTGCCAAACAGTTTCCCGGAAAACTCTGTATTATTTTCCGCAAGCGAAAGAAGTTCGAAGAAGATAGTGACGGAAACTGGAGCGTTGTAAACCGGGGCGGAGGTTCATCAAGTGCAAACTCGCACTTCGTGAATATGTCAACAGTCAGCAACGGTGTTGACCTTGCCCACGAGATAGGTCACTATCTCCAGCTTCCTCATACATTTGTTGGCGGTATTGAGAATGTTGCAGACGCGGCTGCAAAGATTAAGGAATATATAGATGACGGTAATGATGAAGATGACGGTATGACAGTTTTGGACGGTGACAGAAATGTGGTGCTTGACACTCCTTCAGATTGCAAAGGCTCAATCTTTGAAAGTGAAGGACTTGAGCCATGCGGTGAAGAAGGTCAGATATCAATTCCGGTAAATCTTGGTAACAGCATCCGGCTTTACACGCTTGAGCCTGACAGAAATCTTGTAATGAGTTATTTCAAAGGATGCAGTGAAACAGGGGACAAGACTATTTCTTCGCAACAGGCTCGACGTATCCGTGACGGGCTTGAACTTCGCATCAGGCATGATCTCATAAGTACTGCTCCTTCATTCAATTACAGCATTAACCGTGGCGGCTCGGCAACCGGAGGTGCAGTTTCAGAGGTCGAGGTCGCTTTGGTTCGCGCAGGCAGAGTTGCTGCTGCCGTCAGGGATAGTGATGGTAACATCAAAGTAATCGTGTTTGATATCAGCGATGGAGGAAAGAAGATTACACGTCGCGGATCAGAAAGCGGCGGAGCAGTCAGCAAAATCTCTGTGTGCGGACTGGGTCAGAATCTTATTGCTACGGCCGTTATTACTTCATCAAAGAAGTTGAAGATTATAATATGGCGTATCGAAGCAAATGGTAATGTTACCAGACAAGGCGAAGCCGAAGGTACGGGAGAAGTGAACGATGTTGCTTGCTGTTTGTCACGTTACAATCTCGGCAATAATTACATGGCAACAGCCGTGAGGATGAAAGATAAGACGCTTAAAGTAAATGTATGGGAAACTTATGCAAACGGTACCATCAAACACCGTGCTGAAGCAACGGCCGGTATAATCAATGTGCCTAAGGCTGGAATTACAACTCCGCGCTTGTCAATATGCACCGCCGGCAGTAATGGACTGATGACATCAATACGCGATGAGAATCATGTTCTCAAAACCATTTTATGGGAATTTGATGATGACCAGAATCTGACACGAGCCGGCAGCATCACACATGATGCGCCTTCAACCGGCTGGATAAGCGGATGTCAAGTTGGAAGGGATGTAACTTTGTCAGCTATTCAGAACAAAGATAAAGACCTGAGATTACATGCTTACGGAATTCTTGAAGACGGCAGATTTTTTGAAGAGAGAGGAAATGCTTCGGCAGGAAGTATTGGTGATGTGTCAATCTGCCGCATCGGAACAGAGATGGCAATGACAGGTGTAAGAGTCGGTGCTGATAAACTGAAACTGATACTCTGGCAGATTACCAAGTCAGGTGATCATATTATTCGCCTTTGTGACAAATCCACAAGCGATGTCTATTCTAAATTGTCAATATGTCATTCCGATCAGAATCAGCTTGTTACAGCAATGCGTGACAACAACGGAAATCTCAAAGTCGTATGCTGGTATCTTCTTGGAAAGCTAAGCGCTAAGTTCACCGATCATGATATTTTCAAATCTGTCTTTGCAGCGGCAAAGTCGGAGAGGATAATTTCAAAGAAAGTATTCAGAGCAAGAGGAGGGGATTGCGAGCTGCATTGAAGTGAGGTTACGGGTACGTAGTGATTATTTTTTACGATTGTAATTCCCTTTTACGATTATAATTCCCTTTTTAAGATTGTCACTCCTGCGCATGCCTGCCCGCAGAGAGTGTTCATGTTTCAGCGCTGCAGGCGGGCCCGTCCTTGCCGGGTAAACCTGCCCGCAGAGAGTGTTCATGTTTCAGCGCTGCAGGCGGGCCCGTCCTTGCCGGGTAAACCTGCCCGAAGAATGCTGAAGTTGAACACTTTTCGCAGGCGGGCAGTAGTCTACCACAAGTGAAGAAAGTATTCAGTAGATCCCCGCCTGCAGCGGGCAGGCCCGCATACCTGCCCGGCAAGGACGGGCGCAGGGATGACAAAAAGGGAAGTGAATTTCATTTCATATGACACCCTCCGGATCATCTCCAAGAAGCGAGGTCATCATACCAAAAATGAAAAAGGCACAAAAGTCGAATTGATTTTCAAAACTCAATTGGCTAATTTTGCAAACGCTTGATTTATGTCAGAACAAACAAAAGATAAAGAGAGAAATAAGAGTTCTTTAAAAAAAATTCTGACAAAGCCTCTTGTAAATGTGGACTCGAAGGCAATGCAGTATTCGGGGCTTGGAGTAACGCTTGTTGTCACAATTCTTATCTTCCTTTGGATCGGGATGTGGATAGACGGCAAACTCTCCACAAGTCCATGGTTCACACTTGGTCTTACTCTACTGGGATTCGGCGGAGGGTTTTACAGCTTCTATCTGAATATAAAAAGAATGACTGATCAGGACAGAAAAGACAACCCGAAGTTCAACAAATACTGATAACAGCGATTGGAAAAATTCATTAAGCGTCTGATTGTAATTAGCGCTGTCGTATTGTTGATTGGTATTGTCACAATGTTCGCAACAGGAAGTAAGCACCTTTTGATTCCGTTTCTTATTGGTTGGTTGATCAGTTTCATCAATACTGTAATCGGCGTTACCGTAATAACAAGAGCTTTCAAAACAGCAGGTAAAGGATTCTTTAATACCATATTACTTAGCATGGTAGTCAGAATGTTTGCAATCGTTGGTATTGTTGCCCTGCTGATAATCTTCGTAAAGATCGATAAAGTAAATCTTGCAGTGTCGCTGTTTTTGTTTTACTTTCTTTTCCTGATTCTTGAGATAAACTATCTGCAGTCCGGGACAAAGAATAACGAGATTGTATCACAATAACTAAATCAGAAATTGCGCAGAATAATTCTTTCTACCCGTTCAATCATAAATAAATATTTTCTTCCGGCATTAATTGCCGTATTCCTCTTAAGTTCAGGTACTTTGTCTGCTTCGGATGATCCGAAGGGCGGCAAAGAAACTCTTGATATAATAGACAAGGTCGTTGATCATCATTACATTGACCTGTATTTCCTTGGGAAGATTCCTCTTCCGCATTTTCATCCTGTTGAGATATTCGGTATAACTTTTGATTTTTCAGTTACGAAATCTCTGGCAATGGTAATACTTGCATCGATTATTGCGATTGTCATTCTTGCTTATGCAGCTTCTTCCAATAGGAAGAACAGGGTTCCAAAAGGTATCGGTAATATGATCGAAGCTGTAGTTGTATTTATCAGAGATGAAATTGTGGTTGCCAATATGGGTAAGGACGGTTTGAAATACATGCCTTTCTTCCTTACACTTTTCTTCTTCATCCTTATTGCAAACATCATCGGACTCTTTCCGTTTCTTGCACAGCCGACTAAGAATATCAACATAACTGCAGCACTTGCCATAGTTACTTTTATCATGACTCAGGCAGCCGGCATCAAGGCACACGGATTTGGCGGTTATGTGAAGAATCTTGTTCCTCCTGGAGTACCGACATTTGTACTGCCGATAATGATAGTGGTAGAGTTCATCGGACTGTTTACAAAGCCCTTCTCACTGATGATGAGGTTGTTTGCAAATATTACTGCCGGTTCGATCATAATCTTTTCACTCATCGGCCTGATCTTTGTGATGGAATACGCAGGCTCGGTGATTGCAGTGCCTTTTGCGTTGTTCATCTATTTGATGGAAATTTTCATTGCCTTCCTACAGGCATATATTTTTACGATGTTGTCAGTTCTGTATATTAATATGGCAAGGCATCATCATTGATTTTTTTTAATAACAAGCAATCAACTTAAACAAAAAACAAAAAGGAGAAATAAGTAAAATGGATTTAGCATTCTTGGGTGCCGGTATCGGTGCAGGTTTAACGGTTATCGGAGCAGGACTTGGAATCGGCAGACTTGCAGATTCAGCCATGGAAGCAAGCGGAAGACAACCTGAAGCTCTCGGTGAGATCAGAACATCAATGATCATTGCTGCGGCTCTTATTGAAGGTGTTGCTCTTTTCGGACTTGTTATCTGTATTCTTCTCGCTACAAAGAGCTGATCAGTCCGTTTCGACGCAATTAAAGTTCACGGTGCGGCTGTGTCTGCGCGGTGATACATTGTTAATATAAAATTTACCGGATAATGTTTTATTATCTACATTTGCTTTACAATTATTCACTCATTCTTCTCTTCAGTGAGCCGGGAGATGAGAAGCCAATGCTTCTTTCTGTAAATCCCGGATTGATAATCTGGCAGATCATAATTTTTATTCTGCTATTTTTCATACTCAGGAAGATTGCATGGAAACCGCTTCTTACTTCACTGCATTCAAGAGAGCAGCTGATAGTTGATACAATTGAGCAGGCCGAAACGCTTAAGAAGGATGCTGAAGGTCTCATTGAGGAGAATAAAAAGAATCTTGCAGAAGCACAGGCGCATTCAATGAAGATCATCAACGATGCTAAGGAAATGGCAAATAAGATGCGCGATGAGATCCTTCAGAAGTCGCAGGAAGAATCAAGAAAGATGCTGGACCAGGCAAAGGCAGAGATAACTCAGGAAAAGGAATCAGCCATGGCAGATCTAAGACATGAAGTTTCCGATCTTGCCATCAAGGCTGCCGAGAAGATCATGAATGAGAATCTCGATGAAGCCAAGCAGAAGAAGATCGTCAATGACTTCATATCACAGATACCAAGCAATTAATAAATACACGAATACATGATTTCAAAAGCCGCAAGGAGATATTCTAACGCGCTTTACAGCATCGCTGATGAAAAATCAAGCGTCAGTGAACTTGCAAAGGATTTCACATACGTTTTGGATCTGATCGGCAGTAACCGGGAACTTGAACTTTTCTTTCAAAGTCCGGTGATCAACAATGCAAAAAAAGTGGCAGCAGTTAAGGAGATCTTTGGAAACAAGGTTGGAGATATGACTATGAACTTTCTTAATCTTCTTATCAAGCGGGGAAGGGAAGCTCTTACAAAGGATATTATGACAGATTTCCTGAATCTCAAAAAAGAGAAAGAAGGAATTCTTAATGTGAGCGTTAAGTCGGCAATTGCCCTTTCGGAAGATGAGAAGAAATCACTCTCCAAAAAGATTGATGAATATACAGGCAAGAAGAGTGACATGAAGTATGAAGTTGACAAGTCTATTGTCGGCGGCTTCATAGCAAACATAAATGATACTATTCTCGATGCAAGCATTAAGAGACAGTTGGAAATTTTAAGAGACAAGTTCAGAAGCGGTGACTATTCAATGAATTGAGCTGCAAAGACAATTTTTTAACAAAGTAAGAAAAATTCAAAAAGAATAAATAATGGCAGAGGTAAAATCAGACGAAATTTCTGCGATACTAAGAAGGCAGTTAGCAGGATTTGAAACGGAAGTGGATGTGTATGATGTCGGAACGGTGCTTTATGTTGGTGACGGTGTAGCAAGAGTTTACGGGCTGTTCAAATGCGAAGCAGGCGAGCTGATCGAATTTCCAAACGGAGTGTTTGGCATTGCTCTTAATCTTGAAGAGGATAATGTAGGATGTATTCTGTTCGGTGAATCATCACTCGTAAAAGAAGGTGATCAGGTGAAGAGAACCGGTAGAATCGCTTCAATGCCTGTGGGTGAAGAGATGCTCGGTAGAGTCATCAATCCGCTCGGACAGCCGATTGACGGTAAAGGTGAGATCAAGACTGATAAGTTTCTTCCGCTCGAAAGGAAAGCTCTCGGTGTTATTCAAAGACAGCCGGTGAAAGAACCTCTGCAAACAGGTATCAAGGCGGTTGACGCGATGATCCCGATCGGCAGGGGACAAAGAGAACTTATAATCGGTGACAGGCAGACCGGAAAGACTGCAGTTGCCGTTGATGCAATAATCAACCAGAAAGGCAAAGGAGTATTTTGCATTTATGTTGCTATCGGGCAGAAGGGTTCTACCGTAGCACAGGTGGTAAAGAGTCTTCAGGATTCCGGAGCAATGGAATACTCGACAGTTATTTCCGCAACTGCTTCAGACCCTGCACCGATGCAGTATATCGCAGCATTTGCCGGAGCTACACTTGGTGAATATTTTAGAGATTCAGGAAGACATGCGCTTGTTGTATATGATGATCTTTCCAAACAGGCGGCATCTTACAGAGAAGTTTCGCTTCTTCTGAGAAGACCTCCGGGCAGAGAAGCATATCCGGGAGATGTATTCTATCTTCACTCAAGACTGCTTGAAAGAGCTTCAAAACTCTCCGATGATCTCGGCGGCGGAAGCTTAACAGCATTGCCGGTTATTGAAACTCAGGCAGGTGACGTATCTGCATATATTCCGACTAACGTTATCTCAATTACTGACGGACAGATATATCTAGAACCAAATCTCTTCAACGCAGGCATAAGACCGGCTATCAACGTTGGTATCTCGGTATCAAGAGTTGGTGGAAATGCTCAGATCAAAGCGATGAAGAAGATTGCGGGTACACTAAGACTTGATCTTGCACAGTTCAGGGAACTTGAGGCCTTTGCGAAATTCGGTTCGGATCTTGATAAGTCAACACTTCAACAGTTGAGAAGAGGTGAGAGACTTGTGGAAATACTCAAGCAGAAACAATACTCTCCAATGCCTGTTGAGAACCAGGTTGCTATAATATTTGCTGCAACCAAAGGATATCTGGATGAGATTCCGGTCAGTGAAGTTCAAAGGTATCAGGCAGACTTCCTTCAGGAGATGGAAAATCTCAATGGTGATGTATTGGATGCAATAAGAAATGAAAAGGATCTCTCGGAAAAGACAACTGAGAAGTTGGTTTCAGTTCTTAAAGATTTCACAGAAAGATTCAAGACAACTGTCAGACAATAAATCTAAATTACTGACCTGAATTGGCAACACTAAATGAGTTAAAGATTCGAATTGGCGGCATCAAAGGCACGCAGAAGATTACCAGAGCTATGAAGATGGTTTCTTCAGCGAAGCTTCGCCGCGCACAGGACATGATTATATCTGCAAGGCCGTATGCAAGAAAAGTCAATGAAATGCTGACTCAGCTTGCAGATGCTGTCGGCAGTGAAGGAATTGATGATTTGCTTGAACAAAGAGAGGTCAAGAGAACATGCGTTGTGATCGTATCGGCTGACAAAGGTCTCGCCGGTTCATTCAATGCAAACATAATAAGAAACGGATTCAATCATGTCGAAGAACTTGGTTCTAAGACAAAGGTTATTACGGTTGGGAAGAAAGCGACTGACGCTCTGAAGAAAAAGGATTACAATGTTATTAGAACTTATCCCGGAATATTCAATCATCTGACGCTTGAACAATCAAATGAAATTGTCAACTTCCTTGTTGACGGATTCAGACGAAAAGAATTTGATGCAGTTGATATAGTTTACAACGAATTCAAGTCCATTGCTAAACAGGTTGTTGTTAAAGAGCAATTTCTCCCGTTGAAAAGCACGCATGCTGAAAAGAAAGATAAGGCCACAACAGCCGGTGATTATATCTTTGAACCGGATAAAGTAGAGATACTTCGTTACTTGATACCGAAGCACTTAAGAGTTCAATTCTGGAAAGTTCTGCTTGAATCAAATGCGGCTGAACAGGCGGCAAGAATGACTGCTATGGAAACTGCAACCAAGAATGCTTCAGATCTGCTTCAGCTTCTTGAGCTTTCATACAATCAGGCAAGACAGGCAGCGATCACTAAGGAAATTCTTGAGATAGTCGGCGGCGCAGAAGCGCTTAAGGATGTCTGACATTAATTATTATAGATGTTGATATGATTTCCCGGCTGAAGAATTTTGGCCGGGATTTTTTTTCAGCAAAAAGTCATATCGGGGAAGTTGAAGCCAACATTTTCTCCTTGTAAAGGTGGCAGGGGGGTTGAGGAGAACATGCTACGAAAGTTGAAACTTACTTTCTATTTGGAAGAAACTATTCTCAACAAGGAACTTTACATGACCTCTCCCCCCGGCCCCCTCTCCAAATAGAGAGGGGGGATTAATGACATATAGAGAAAGTTAAAACCAAGTCAGAATCTTTCTTGCATTTCAAAAACTCTGACTGAATCAAATTGAATTAAACAACTCATCCATGAAACTATTCACACCATACACATTCAAAAGCTCCGGCAAGACTTCAAAGAACCGAATCGCACTTGCACCAATGACAAATCTTCAAAGCAATGACGACGGAACTCTGAGCGATGATGAATTCAACTTTCTTGTAAGAAGAGCAAAGGAAGATTTTGGAATAATCATCACCTGCGCTTCTCACGTCTCTGCAGACGGGCAGGGATGGAAAGGGGAGCTTGGAATATTTGACGACAAGCATCTTGCAGGACTCACAAGACTAGCGGACGGAATTCATCAGTACGGGAGTCTTGGAATAGTTCAAATCTTTCACGGCGGAGCGCGCAGTCCGGAAGCGCTTACCGGCAAGCAGCCATGGAGCGCAAGCGCGCACACAATAGGCAGTGCTGGAAAAGAAACACAGATTCGCGAAGCAACCGAAGATGATATCGAAAGAACCATCGAGGCATTCGTGCATGCCGCAGGGCGTGCATACAAAGCGGGGTTTGACGGAGTCGAACTTCACGGTGCGCATGGTTATCTGCTGCATCAGTTCTTAAGCACACTTACAAACAAGCGTACTGACAAGTGGGGCGGCGATCGTGAGAACAGGTTTCGACTGCTTCTTACAGCCTTCAGAAACATCAAATCAACTGTTCCCTCATCATTCATGGTTGGTGTTCGCCTTTCTCCTGAAGACAAGCACGGATTCAAGGGCATTGATTTTGATGAAGCTCTTGATCTTGCAGAAATACTTTCCAAAGAGGGAACAGACTTTATACATGTTTCTCCGTGGGATGCATTCAAGAAGCCGGAGAAATATCCGGAAGGCGAAAAGACCATTGTAGAAATTTACAGAGAGAGGTTGCCTCAAGAAGTGCCTGTTTTGGTGGCCGGAGAAATATGGAGTTCTGCGGATGCCGAAAGAGCATTGGAACTCGGAGCGGATATAGTTGCACTCGGAAAGTCTGCCATCGGGAATCCCGATTGGGCAGTAAGAGCCCGTGATAGAAGCTATCAGCCGCAGAAGCCGCCATACTCAGTTCAGCAGTTGCGTGAAGCAAGTCTCGGCGAGGCATTTGTCGGATACATGAGCCGCTGGCCGGGATTTGTGGAAGGGGAGAAGTAGGGAGCAGAATTTTTCGTGTAGCCGGATGTACTTGAAAGTCACGTCGCCAAAAGGAGCAAGAAGATCTAAGCCCGAAGGGCTGGCAAGATTATAGCGTTGAGTACATCAAGTAATCTAACCCCGTAGGGGTGATATTATTTCTTGCATAAAGCAATGTCACCCCGTCGGGGTTATATACATTTCAATTGTTGAACTATAATCATTACACCCCTTCGGGGTTTTTGTATTTTTCCTACGTCAGCGTTTCCACTCTTTTGTCATGTGGTTTCATGATTTCCGTCCCGGCACATACCGTATTATTGCGTAAGGAAGAAATATCAGACGCTATAAGGAAATTCTTACCGACCGGCATCCTTGAATCATTTCATATTCAGGTTGACTCAGAAGTCGGCAACTCAAATTCAAAGAATCAACTCGCTATTCCTTTTCACTTAAAACATAGAAACCCTGACTTTATTCGTGCATTCGTGGCAGCTAACAGTTAAATAAGCATAATGTGAAAAGCGGAATTGTTTATTTAGAAAGTGTAAGTTAGTTTGGTTTCGATTTAATGAAGTGAATACATACGTCAATGCCGTTGGCAAACTCTACGGTGGACAAGAATTGAAATTGTTTCAAAACAAGAGTGTCATTAGTATTAGAGAGGGAAAGCATTAGTAATTGATTGTGAAGACCATGTGAGTTAATTATCCGATCTAAAATGAATCGGAGCCATAAAAAGATATTGTGATATCAACTTCACGCAGTTTCTATATACTAATCAGCAATCTAAATAATCTAAAAGTGTTTGAGTTGAGTAATGCCTTTTTTCTGACACAGTAAATGAAAATTCATTGGAGTAAAGCAAGTCTCGCATTTCTGTTTATAGTCGCACTCATAGGTACATTGCTTCGTTCAACTTTCCTGATAACGATCCCGTTTGAATACCAAAATCTTATTCACGCACATTCTCATGTTGCATTTCAGGGTTGGATATATACTTTGATGATGCTTCTGTTAACTGAATTCTTTTTGAAAAAAAATCAAATCAGCAAAGGACGTTATCCGTTACAGTTTAAGTTAACAATTGTGGTTATTATTGGTGTCCTGGTCTCGTTTTCATTGCAGGGTTATGGCCTTTACTCCATAACTGTTTCTACAATGTTTCAGTTTTTGAACTACTGGTTCGTTTACAGTTTTCTCAGAGACACAAAGCTTGTTCATGAAGATTCTGCAAATCCCGTTTCACTGCTATTCGTCAAAACCGGACTCTGGCTTGGATTGCTTTCAACACTGCTTCCGGTTGGCATAGGAGTCTTATCAGCGAAAGGGCTTAGCGGAACTGAGATTTATAACTCCTTCATATATACTTTTCTGCATCTCCAATACAATGGCTGGTTTCTCTTTGTCGCGTTAGGATTCTTCTATAAATTTCTTGAAAGCAACAATGTCCGGTACAACAGGAAAAATGCTTTTAAATTCTACCTGCTTTTTACTGTTGCAGTGATACCGGCAATTGCTCTTTCATTTATGGGTTTGAGTTTTTCAAATTATGTTCTTCTTCCGGCATATATTGCTGCCGGATTGCAATGGCTGGGATTACTTTATTTCCTTAAATCGTTTACAGGCAAACTTAATACATTGCTGATTCAAAAATCCAAATGGATTCGGATGTATCTCCTGGTTTTTCTGATTTCCTTTTATCTAAAAGTAGCCTTGCAATGCCTTTCCGCCTTTCCAGGATTCAAAGAGTTTTCATTTCACAATAAGTCTGTTATCATTGCCTACTTGCATCTCAGTCTGATAGGAGTTATTTCATTCCTGTTTTTGGGTATGATGATTGAACTGAAATGGTTGAAGATTAACAGACTAAGCATTGCCGGGAGTGTGCTCTTAATCTCAGGGTTTTTGATTACAGAATCTCTGCTCGTGCTAAACGGATTGGCTTTGTACTTTGAACCTGTTGCTCTTTCAATTTGGAGCTTTGTAATGGTACTTGGAATATTGTGTCTCATGTTAAGTAAGAGTGAATTGGCCGGACCATACGCACAAGCAGCACATCCAATAGAAGAATAACAGTAAGGTCTGTAAATGTTTTCCCATCCAAATAAATGTGTTTCAACTAAGAACTCTAAGTGACCTCTCCCACGGTCCCGCATTTTAGGAATGTAATTTTTTGGTCTCGGCGATGGCGTCTCCACGTTGTTTTATTGTGGTGTCGTTACTTTCGTCCCGATACAAATCTTAGAAGTGTGTCAGAACGTCTGCCTGTTGCAGGGATGACATTCTTGGCTGTGTGAATGTTCACAAAGAAACCAGTGTATGTTAGGCAAAAGTTCTAGTTTTGAGACAGCCTGAGTTTCATTGGCAGGGGGGTTATCAGGAGCAGACCAAGTAACTCAATCCCACAAATAAGAATCATTTGAGCAAAGCATTTTCAAACGCAAATCCGTAAATTTGCTCCTTTCAAAAGCCATCAATAATTCAATTCACAGATAGTGAGAAGAGTATATACCGTAATTTCTTTCTTCGTCCCTCTAATAGTTTATGTTCTGACATTATTGCCCGGATTGACATTCATTGATTCTGATGAATTGTCTGCCGTTGCGGCAAAACTCGGCGTGGCTCATCCGACCGGCTATCCGCTGTTCACTCTGATTGGAAATCTGTTTTCACATCTGCCGTTCAATGAAGAGATCTATAATCTGAACCTTATGTCTGCCGTGATTGCTTCTGCAACCATTGCAGTATTGTTCAACTTCATGTACTTCCTGCTTGGCACTTTGAATGATCAAAACGATAAACCCGGTTCCAAGGCATTCAAGGAAGCAAGGTCCTCTGAATCATCAATGCTGAAATGTAATATCTCGCTTGCCGCATCTTTTCTTCTGGCGTTTTCGTTCACGTTCTGGGATTCTGCCAATCAGCTCGAAGTTTATGCGCTTCATTGCCTCTTCATTGTTTCTTTAATGTATCTCATTTGTGTTGTGTCATTCTCTGATGAAGATGCATCTGCAAAGGGAAAATATTTTCTCTTCTTCATTTATGTTGCCGGACTTGGATTCTC
>CALEVL010000309.1 GCA_937924675.1 uncultured Ignavibacteria bacterium
TTTTTTTAGGGCAATTCTTTAAATAAAATTCTTCGCGGGTTCTGATTTCTAGTAGGGGGATTTTTGGTTTCAATTATCTTAATGCGCTGGAGACCCCGCCCCTGACCCCCCGCACTCTAAGTGAAGCAGAGACACAATGGATAAGAGGGGCAAGCTCTCCAATTTTTCCTGTTTTAATTTGTCATTCTCTTGAGCTTGCTCATTTTCGTGGACAATGCTATCTGTTTCGATTGCAAGCATGAGATCCTTGCTGTATAAGTCAACGATCAAATCTGAATGAAGTAAGAAAAGGTGGATATGTACAAAGCCGCAACGAATTCCATACCCGTCCTGCGCAATGAGTTCAATGGGGATACCATACCGATGAACAACAGGGCATTGTTGCCAACAATACTGATATCAATATGATCTTTAAAGGACGCACATTATTGAAAAGATTTCACATGGAACTTGCTTAAGAGAATTTCTCCTGCTTCATTCAGATCCTTACCTAATGACATAATCCCTTCTTCATGCCCTGCCATTACAATTATCTTCTCATCTGAAACATTTGTTTCCTTAAACAATCTCTTAATTTCATTTGCCATTTCAGGAGTACCATAAGAAACTTCTTTCCTTGTTGTTGGAACTTTATCTAAAAGTTTTTCCCAAAGTTTAAGATCATGTATGTGAATAACAGCATTTGTATTTTCTGAAGATTCGTATATCACTGCATGTGACAACGATTCTGATGAAGCTTTTATTGGTCCTATACATACCAGACTATTTTCTTTAAGATCGTAAGTATCTACCAATACATAATGTTCCGGAGTAAGTTTATTCAGATTTCCGGTTGCTGATCCGGTTATTATAAATTTGTTATGGCTATCTCTGACACTGATATTCCCAAATCCAATGCCATTATCATAGGCGCCAATGAGCCCCAGAGAAAAAAGTTTATCCCGCCAGTTATTCAGTTCATTAAGTTTGGTTTTAGATAAGGGTACCTTTTTTTTCCAGATACATTTAAACTTAATATATCCTTCATCCATTTTATCTCTATGTTCGGGGTATAGATTAAGAACATCTTTTTTGTTTGCTTTGGCAATACCGCGTTCTGTTATCAACCCTGTAATGTATCTTGCAGGAGTTACATCAAATCCAAAATTCATTGCAGGGCTTCCTTTCGGGGTAACAAGCACTCGTTTTACTTTTCCGTCTAATAATCCGTCCATGTAAGTCACTTCTTCAGAGCCTCGCTCTTCGATCGGAATTTCTTTAACACCATTCTTCATTTTCCAGTCAAATGTTGAGGATGGAAGAGCTACATAAAACGGTACTTTGTTAGCCTTTGCTGCCAATGCTTTAAGATAGGTTCCTATTTTATTTGCAACATCGCCTGTGTAAGTTGTTCTATCTGTCCCAACAATGCACATATCAACCATTCCATGCTGCATCAAATGCCCGCCTGCATTATCCGCAATAACATGATGAGGAACACCGTGGTTTAACAATTCCCAAGCTGTTAGCTTAGCTCCTTGACTTCTGGGTCTGGTTTCATCAACCCACACATGAACTTTTATACCTGCATCATGTGCAGCATATATAGGGGCTGTTGCCGAACCATAATCAACAAACGCAAGCCAGCCTGCATTACAATGAGTAAGAATATTCACTGGCTCACCATTCTTTTTCTTACTTAACGCCTCAATTATTTTAAGACCATGCTCCCCGATCTTCCTGCAATATTCAGCATCTTCATCAGCGATATCATTTGCTGTCTTAAAGGCAATACTAATCTTTTCTTCCGGGTTGCTTCCTACTTTCATTGCAGTAAGCTGTCTGTCAACAGCCCATGCAAGATTAACAGCAGTAGGTCTTGCAGCTTTAAGTTTTGTTCCTACGGAAGCAACATAAGAATCAAAATCATTTTCAGGTGCTTCAAGCGCGGCAATATACATACCATATCCCGCAGTTGCCCCAATAAGTCCAGCACCTCTGACAAGCATATCTTTGATAGCTACAGCAACATCATCAACTTTCTTCAGGTCAATAATAATAAACTCATGCGGTAATCTGGTTTGGTCAATTATCTGTATAACTTTTTCATCTTTTTCCTTTACCCAAATAGTCCTATAGTGTTTGCTTTTGACATTCATGATAGTATCAGGATTTATTTCCACTTTAAATATTTTGGCAATAATGTAACCACAATCCACTTTTTAGAAATTACCCTTTCAAACCAAAGAGAGAATTCCCGTAGTGTATACAAGAAAATTAAATTGCGCATGAGAATTAAATATACGCAACCCACCCCAAATTTTTTGCGCAAATCCAACACCCCTTCGCTGCAGATGTACATACCTCTTTTCCTAAACAGATATTCTTGATTAGCTGTTTAATTTAGAAACTCATACAGACTCATATCAGCCAATGTAAGAGTAAGTATAAAACTCTTAAAGTTTAGATGTAAACAGAATTGTGTGACTTGTAATATCCGGCTTATGAATAAGTGATGATTCTCATAGAGTATGACAATCTGGCAATCAATGAGTATGAAGTTGTCGTGAGTGTTAACCATTTTCAACGAGAGCTGAATATCAATAGCAATAATCTATACAACTTGAAGCAAGAGTATTCTTCAATGCTCAGAGTCTTTAAGTGACAAAATCAGTTTGATGCGGAAGCATTTTCTGGTAACACTTCCTCCCTCATTCATCAGGCTTTCAGAAATTCCGGAATAATAACAAGTTCACAATTTCGTATGATGAAAATCCACTCACTTAACTTCACTCCGGATTTCATTCTGACAAAGAAAAGATCAAACCCAAATGCCCGCTCAAATAAAATGCCGCCCACACCCAGAATCTGCTAACAAAAATGTCAGCAACTTTTTGAAAAAAAATTATAAATTCCCGCTGAAATGTTAGAAATTGGAAAATAGAAGTTGAAAATTGCAGCCGTCAAAGATATGCGGCTGTTTTGTTTTAGGACGATTCACTAAATGAATGTCCTCCGCGCAATTCAATCATACGTGTGGGAAATTTCAATATGCTATCACTCAAATGGCAAATTTAGATTTTGTTGTGATGTAACATAAAATATATGAATGCGTCAGGACGCCTGTCTGACGCCAGGCAGGCCTGCCTGCTGCAGGCAGGAAAGTCCTGAGGCCACAAGGAAAATTGTGAGCAAAGACAGTTCAATGTATTGAACTATCTTTATGCTGAGGAGTCCAAGGAACACGGCGACTCCGCCGCGGGCGAAAAGGCGGTCTTGCTCCTTTCCTTGCCTGGAACAAGATGACAAATTCAAGATTCAACTATCTCATCCGGAGACTCTTAGAGTTACTTGCAACCGATAGAGATTCAATCATTGCGTTCAGCAAGAAAATCCTCACTAACCTTTTCAATAAATCCATTCTCTTGAATTAGCAATTGTCCATCCGGGAAATCTCTTTGTGTCAATTCTTTTATTGTCTCAACCGCACCAAGATCATAATCGGGAACAGGAACCCCTCTGTTTATCTGTTTGAATGAGTATATGTTTCCTTTGACAAAATTTCCATTTGCATCTACATAGACTTTCAACATAGTTGCTATTCCCTGGGGACCGCTTAAGCTGAATTTTCCGTAAGTGCAAAAATTGCCGAGACTGTATGCGATGATTCTATCTTTATAAAGTTCAATTGCTCTCGGAACATGAGGGCCGTGGCCAAATACTATATCTGCTCCTGCATCAATGACTTCGTGTGCAAATTCATAAACGTTTCCCCTGTCTTCACCGAGAAATATTTCGCGCCTTCCTGTAACTCTCTGAGCAGTATAACCCTCTGCTCCGCCATGAAATGATACAATTAGAATATCACAATGTTCCTTAAGAGCAGATACAATTTTTTTAGCGCCTGTTAAATCATTCAGGCTTAAGGTTTCTGTATTTGGAGCAAATGCAGTGAAGCCAAACTTAATTCCCTTTTTTTCAAATACAGTTACGGGGCAATCCAAATGCCCGGCATACTTTATTGAATACTTTTCCAGAGTTTCCTTTGTAGAGATCCTTCCTTCTTCACCCATATCATTGCTGTGATTATTTGCCAGGCTTAAAACATCAAATCCCGCATCTTGCAGATACTCTGCATAATGTTCAGGCATTCTAAAGCTGACACAATGATCAGGTGTATTGCAGAGCTTGGGTTTGCCGCCCTTGTTTAACAATGTCCCTTCAAGATTTCCAAAAGTCAGATCAGCATCCGCAAGCAAATCTTTTGCACTATCCAGCAGATATCTACCGTCATCAGGCGGAAGTGAACCGGAGCTTGGATAATTTGAGCCAAGCATCAGATCACCGACCCCTATAATTGAGATCAAAGTGTCTTTAAGAAGTGGACTCACAATGCTCTTAACAATAGCGGCAGAATCAATTACAGCATTCGATTTTTGATTGAGATTAGAATTCAGCTGGCCGCAGGAAGAGAAAATCAACATTGCCAATAGAATCATGCTCTGAGAAAATTTTGAGCTATTGATAGTATTCATATGTAAAATTGGTTGTCTGATTATCTTTTATCATTCTGCATGAGATAATTCTGTATCTCAAGTTATTACAGCGGGTTAATGTACAATGAATCAGTATTTCAAAAACTACAGCCAAGCAACAACAAATGCAATTGCCAATTCAGGCCGATATTGATTTAAATGAGTCGCGACATCTTCAAATTACAGTAGGTGTCATCTACCCATATCAGTTCCTGCATTTGCACAGTATGGCATTCACTCACAAAGTGAATTTAGAATCTCGTATGCAATTGATCCTTCTTCAACAGGTATCCAAACCTTCTTCAATGGTTCATCTTCATAAGTGTTCACATCTTTATAATATGTGACAGGTCGAAACAGCATCATACTTTGTCTTGAACAAGAAAAAGCAATCCATCGAAGTACATAGTCCTCCGTACCCTTGCACGAATAGGAGCAATTAGAAATTAACAATTTGAAATTAGAAATAGAGAGCCT
>CALEVL010000310.1 GCA_937924675.1 uncultured Ignavibacteria bacterium
AACAGCGAGTTCATCTACAATCTAACTTATCTGAGAAACAGCAACGTACTTCAGCAGGAGTTATACGGCTCATACCGTGATTACTTTGCAAACACGGAAGATCTTGTTTACAAGTTTACGTATGATAAGAGCAACCGTTTGCTTAGCGCAACGAACACAGCGGGAAGTACTAATGAATATAAAGTGGAGAACACTTACGATAAGGACGGCAACATACTTACATTGAAACGATATGTTGATGCCGGCAATATGCAAGATAATTTCACGTATCAGTACTACTCCGGCACAAACAAGCTCAGTCGCGTTAGCGGAAATGTTGACCAATTCCGGTACGACCTGAACGGCAACGTAACAACGGATTCCGTTTACAACAACTTCAGCATTTCTTATGACCACAGAAATCTAATTACCGAGCTGTATCATATTGATACACTTACATCAACAAGGCAATATTCTTATGCCACAAGGTACTGGTACGATGAAACCGGCAACAGGACAAGAAAGCTGACTTACAGGAATGCTCAGATTCCGCCTCCGCAGATTAATGACTGGAACAATCCCGGCAACGGCTGGACTCTTCTGAACAACGAGCATTACGTACGTGGCGTTGACGGAAAAGAGCTTGTAACATACTCCGGCAATACCTTAACCGAATGGTACGTGTGGGCAAGCGACATGGTTGGAAAGATAAAAGGCAGTGCAAAGTATTACTTCTTCAAAGATCATCTCGGCTCTGTAAGTGCAGTAGTTGACAACAATTTCAATCTCGTATCCGCCGTGGATTATGATATGTGGGGCGACAAAATGCAGGGTAGAATCTATAACGGAGACTCTACGAAGTTTGGATTTACGGGGAAAGAAGAGGATGAAGAGAACTTGTATGATTACTTCGGTGCGAGGTATTATGACAGCAGGATTGGCAGGTGGGGGCAGGTTGATCCTTTGTCAAGCATTGAACCTTCAAAATCTCCATATCATTATACAAGCAACAATCCTATTAACAGAATTGACCAAGAGGGACTTGATGACATTTACTATAAGGACGGGAACGAAGTTGACAGAAGAACTAGCAGCTTTTTGGAATTTGATTGGCTGTTTGGAGATACATATTATGTTCAAAGCGAATCGGGCAATGTTGAATACAATCTTTGTCTCCGCTGAGTCCCCTCTGCAAAGACACAACCTGTCAACTCTTACTTCAAGCGGGAGACTCAGCGGGGACGAGAAGACTCAGAGAGGACAAGAACATTCTTTCTATGATTCAGAAGACACCTTTGAAGATTATTCGGCATTTAAATTTACGCCAACCCTTATCGCCTTCAGATTAGAAACACCCTGCAATTCTTCCAACTCAAACTCCTCAAGATCTTTAAGAAGCATTTCCTTTGATTGAAGAAACTTAATGTACTCCAGATATTCACCGATCTCTTCTCTTGCAGCATAAACCAGCGCGATCTTTGCCGGCTGCGTCAAGCGCTCATTCACACCTTTGATCTGGACTTTGTCAATTCTCTTCTTGAGGATCTCGTATCTAACATTGTAAGTTCCATCAACATCAAACTTCTTTTCATCATACCTGAACCTGATTGACAAAGGCGATCCCTGAATGAGTATGAGGTGAGCCGTATCAAGAGGAACCGACAATTCGGATTTCATCATGGCAGTCTCCCTGGCAATTTTGCACATGATGTTCAACTGCCAGATGCGGAGATTATTCAGATACAGCATTTCAAATTTTCGGTCTTTCACCATTGACTGACCTATATATATTGTATGATCTACTCCGTCCGTCTTGAACCTCTCAAAATAATGCGGGAATACTTCCTGAATCCCCGGCTGCTCAGCATCAAGTATAGAAGCAATCAGATTATTGATGCTCGATGCACTGTCTTCATACTGTCTCCTTTTTCTATAGATCACTCCCAGTTTTCCATCCAGCCTTTCAATATATTCTTCATACAATTTTCTGTTGCTTTCATTCAGTGAACCGAAATGCCTCAGCACAGGATTCAATTCTTCCCTCACAAACCATTTTGCATTTGCTACATCCGGACTGTCAATACTTACTTGCAGCAATTTGATCTTCTCATCTATTTTATGCCTTAACTGCTCCAATGCAAGATTGCCCTTTGATTCTGAGAATTTGCCAAGCGTTTCGGAAGCAAGCTCCAGATTCTCTACAAGATCATCATTGATTGAAATACTTCTGTGTACAGAAGAATTTCTAATATCAGACAATCCGTAGAGCGAATAAACATTGTCAAATACGATGTCTTCAATCTCTACAATTCTGCCTTCGTTTCTTTCGGACAACACCACTGCTGCCGCTTCTCTGAAGCGCCATTCAAGCGATGGATGAATTGCCGTGCACTTCTCTTTTATGATTGCATCTATTCTGCTGTCTCTGTCATCCATGATTCCGGAAACTGCCAAAGAGAGCACCGGAAATAATTCACTTAACTTCAGAGCGTTAATCGGACTAATCATTCCCGGAGTTGAAGAACACAATTCAAGGACACCCACTATCGCATCTTCATGAATAAGTGGTGCGACAAGAATATTTCTTATACCTGATCTGAGTATTGATTCTTCAAGTTTGCTGCGCTTCTCCTTATTCTTAAGATCATGACAAATTGAGATCTTCTTATTGATTATTGCCTGTCCGTGAATTGTGTCTTCAGTAATTGGTTCGCTCGAATACTCTGCATCGGCCCCAATGAAGCTGTGCCCGATCTTCGCAAATGAGGACGCATTGATTACAGAACTGCCGTTAAAAGAAGAAAGTCCAAGCAACAGTCCGGGGCAATTGATAAGCGAACGCAGCTTGTGCTGAAGTTTTAAGAAACCGGATAATATAGTCACAGAGTCCTTCTCAAGAAGATCATTTTTGATGTCGGAAATAATTGCAGTGTCGGTAACGTTTATCAGATTGACTACAAGGAATCCCCGGAATATATAGTTCTCGGGTTCCAGAAGCTCTTTCATGAAGTTGATATCATATATCCGCATTTTTGCTTCTGTCAATTGTTCCTGTGTGAGTCTTTTGGGGGAGGTCTTGCAGTGAATATGTAGAAACTCGTTTGCCGTGTTCACTTTAAAGTGCCTGTCAAGACCGGTAACCGGGTCTGTGATCTTAAATATTATAGGTATTGAGAAGTGCGCGTTCACATCATAATGGATCTTCAGGATTGATGCATATCCCGCTATGTTCTTACCATAGTCAAATACTTCATCACTGATATTTCTCTCTGCAATGACATTCTTGCTTTCAGAACCCATTATTGCCCTAAAGCCGGGCGTTGCAAAGAAGGACTCATCACTGAATGCTTTTGAAGCGGCATAAGTATGACGCGTGAAGAATGCTTCAGGAAACACAAACATCATCATCTCTTTTAGCAGTTCTTCATTTTCATTGATCACATCCTGCTTAAGATCAGTTGACAAGAACGGATGATCACTTCCAAGCTTCCCTATAATATCTGAAGCAAACTTACCTTTCAGAGACTTATCATTAACAGATATGTCACGGATGTATTCAATGAGTTTCTCAAAGCTCAGTGCAACTTCAAAATGCAGCGCGCTTTTGTATTTATCCTTAAGTGACTTCCCTCTTGTAAGTACAAATTGAGTAAAGTCATCAAAGCCGATATTATCGTTGATCACAATTAATTCTTTATAGTTGAATTTAATGAAATGAACTGAACTCTGAAAACTATTTTTTGTACCCGATTGAGATGATGTTCCTTCTGAAGAATCATCCACCGAACTTTGCTAATGGCAAATATGTAGTGAGGCTCGGCAGAATAATTAAGTGGACTAGATTGAGTTTGGCAGGTCACAAGCATGACAATCATATAAAGTCAGCGCTCAATTTTCACTTCTTGCAATTGCTATTTATTGTGGTGTCAGGTTTTTCGAGTCTGTTTGGCATCGGAGCTAACTCACCTCAAACGAATTGGCGCTAGCTCTAGATTGAAGTGAGCCCCTTGCCAATTTGCCGACAGCGAAGCTCCACGAAGTGGCACGCAGCAAGGGGAAAAAGATCTATCACAGTGTATAGTTAGTGTTAATAAGTGCAGTTTATAAGGGTAAGCTGTTGCCTGCCCGCAGTCGGCTAAACAAGTACACTCTCTGCAGGCGGGGTCTCGCCCGCTGGAAAATTTACATCCGGATCGAGGATATTGTTGATGCGGGCTAAGACCAACAGCGGCATAAATTTGTTCAATGAATAACTCTGCGATTTCCGGTGTTCCCTATACCACATCACGGTTTCCCACCAGACTTTTTTTTTATATCTACTTTATACTTATCCTCAGCTATATCTATCACCTTGTTCAGAAACTCAACCTCTATTTGCTTCTGACCCACTAAGAGCTCCAGCTCCGCTATTTTCTCCTTCAGCATTTGTATCTTCACTGTGTCGCTCTGTGATTCTACGATCGTTCTCGGTTTTCCTTTCATATTCTTTGAATATTTATGTAACCATTTGTAAACAGCTACATCACTTACTTCATATTCTCGCCATACCTCACATACTCTTGTTAATCCACTCTCTATTTCCTTCACTTTCGAACGTTTGAACTCCTCTGAAAAATGACGTGTCTGACGCAATTCCCTTACCGATCTTCCTCCTGTTTTTGTTCTCATTTCTTCAACCTTTTTAAGTTAAATTATTCCTCAAAAACGGGCAACCTATTTCAGGTACACACAAATTCCTAATTCCTAATTCGTAATTCTTTATTCAAGTAGTCTTATTAGGTGATTGTAAGTATAGGTCAGTTTTCTTAAATTGCACTTCCGAAAAATCAACGGTCCCATCGACTAGGGGTTAGGTCGCCACTCTTTCACAGTGAAAACACGGGTTCGAATCCCGTTGGGACCGCAATTGTCAAAAAAGGAATTTGAACATTCCTTTTTTTTGAATCTAAATAGGACTTGTTTAGTCCGCTTTCCGAATGAAATGATAAGATTTTCAAAGAAGGTCGAATATGCTTTGATGGCATTGAAATTCATATCTGCCTCAAGCCCGAGGCTGGTAACGGCAAGAGAAATTGCCGACAAGGTCAATATTCCCTATGATCTGCTATCTAAAATACTTCAGAGATTAAAAAGCGAAAAAATATTAACTTCAACTCAGGGAACACATGGCGGGTACATTCTTGCAAACAGTCCGGACAAAATTTTCCTTCAAGATATCATGAAAGCAATTGACGGCGACAGGGCATTAACTGAATGTCTTGTAGCCGGCAAGGAAGGAGAATGCAATCTTGAAGAATCATGCTCGATCAAGTCGCCGGTTTCCAAACTCCAGAAAGAAGTTGAAGATCTTTTTAGGACAAAGACAATATCTGATTTTGTTTAAAAATTGTTGCAGATGAAATTACCGGTTTACCTTGATTATAATGCCACGACTCCGGTAGATCCGCGCGTTCTGGAAGAAATGCTTCCATACTTCTGCGGTGTGTTTGGAAATGCCTCCAGTTCGAATCATAAGTTTGGTTGGGAAGCTGAACAGGCAGTTGCAGTTGCAAGAAAACGAACAGCAGACCTTATCGGTGCGATTCCCAGAGATATTGTATTCACCTGCGGATCAACTGAATCCAACAATATTTCGCTCAAGGGAATTGCTGAAACATATTTTGAAAAGGGTAATCACATTATAACTTGTACCACAGAGCATAAGGCAGTTTTGGAGACATGCAAATACCTTGAAGGACGTGGCTTTGAAGTGACATATCTTGAGGTTGACAGTGACGGACTCATTGACCTGAATGAACTGGAAAGCTCCATAAGTGATAGTACTATCTTGGTCAGCATAATGATGGCAAATAATGAGATTGGAACTATTCAGCCCGTTGAACAGATTGGAAAGATATGCAGAGAAAAGGGTGTTTTGTTTCATACAGATGCGACTCAGGCAGTAGGGAAGATTCCCGTAAATGTAGATGAGATGAACATTGATCTGATGAGCATATCGGCACATAAATTTTATGGTCCGAAAGGTTCCGGGGCATTGTATGTAAGAGGAAAAAATCCCAGAGTTACTTTTGGAAAACAAACTCATGGCGGAAGTCAGGAGAAGGGTCTGCGCGGCGGAACATTGAATGTGCCGGGAATAGTGGGACTTGGAAAGGCATGTGAACTTGCTTCAGTAGAAATGGACAATGAAATTGCTGTGCATGTCACGAAGAGAGATAATTTGATGAAGGAAGTTCTTAAGCTTGAGAATGCAACATTAAACGGACATCCGGTAAAGCGACTGCCGAATAATCTTAACTTCAGTTTCTCAATGATCGACATAAATGCACTTATCGGCGACCTGAATGATCTTGCACTGTCAACCGGAAGCGCATGCACCTCTGCTTCTATGGAACCTTCTCATGTGCTGACTGCGATTGGAAGGCCCCGTGAACTTGCAGGTTCTTCACTAAGAATTAGTTTCGGTCGTTTCTCAACTGAAGAGGAGATTGATTATGCAACAGAACGTCTTGTCATGGCAGTAAAGAAACTTCTGCTGGAGTCACCCCAAAATGTAATATCAAAAATGAAATCTTAACTAAAGCGAAACAAAAAAATAACGTCATGGAAGAGACAAAAGAATTCATTCCCGGTGTCAGCGAGGACATTAATGTCACCGAGAAAGCTGTAAAAGAAATAAAGAGACTGATGGAAGAGAACAAAGTTCCTGCTGAATTTGCACTTCGGGTAGGTGTCAAAGGCGGAGGATGTTCAGGATTTACATATACGCTGGGATTTGATCCGGAGGAAAGACCCGGCGATAATGTGTTTGAAATGGACGGAGTCAGGATCATTGTTGATATGAAGAGCAGTTTGTACCTTTCCGGTACTGAACTGGATTATACAGACGGACTGATGGGAAAAGGATTTGTGTTCAATAATCCAAACGCAGTCAAGACATGTGGCTGCGGAAGCTCATTTGGTGTATAAACCCTGCAGAAACTTCTGCTTAAAACACAACGGAGTCTGAGTTAAATGAAAAAAATGAACCGGCGTGACTTTGTAAAGTCGGCCACTGCAGGATTTGCGCTTGCAGGAATAGGCAGTCTTGGAACAACATTTATTAATGAAGAAAAAAACTTAAACCAAAAAGGAGATAAAATCAAAATGGCTTATGAATGGCAATTCAACAAGAGGCCTTACACTGATGAAGAAGCAAAGGAACTTCTGAAGAATGTGATTGACGCTGAAACATCAGATTGGCACTACAATACTCATCATAAAGGATATGTAACCTTTATGAACAATATCGAGAAAGAACTCGAAACCGCCGACAGATCTAAGGCGAACGGCAATTACAGCAATGTTGGCGAGCTTAAGAGACGCTTCACATGGAATCACGCCGGAGCACTTCTCCATGATGTTTATTGGGAAGTAATGGGTGGTGACGGTGATACATCAAAAGGTCCGGAAGTTGTTGCAGCTATTGAGAAAGAATTCGGATCAATCGACAACTGGAAGGCAGATTTTAAAGCTTCAGCAGTTGCAGCAAAACTTTCCGGCTGGGGAGTTCTGGTTTATGATGCGCTTTACAGTCAGAGACTTCTGAACATTCTCACAGACGAGCATCATTATGGTGCAATATGGGGCGGCATACCTATCATTTCACTTGATGTATTCGAACATGCTTATTATCATAAGGACGGACCCGGCAGAGCAACTTACATTGACAACTTCATCAATAATCTTCACTGGGGAAGGATCAATGACAGATATAAGAAGTATGTTCTGAAATAAGCTGACTCGTTCCGGAAAGAGTTATTGATAATTTAAGAAGCTTCGAAAGAGAATTGAAAAGATTATCGGTATTTGTGTGCATGATCCTGAGTGTTATGCTTATGAGTTCATGCGGAGAAAAAGAAGGAAAGCCCGGAGCTGAAGAAAAGAATAATTCTGAATTCAGTTGGAAGTCTGAACTTAAGATCACAGAAATCCCGGATACTCCATTGAAAGGTTTGCTTAACGGCAAACCTTTTTCGTTTACTTATGTGAATTTTGAGCAATGGCGGGGGAGCGGAGATAACGTGCTCAATTTTTCAGAGAATGCTCCAAAGAATAATTGCGGCTATGTAGAAGGCGGGAGATCAATTCATTTTCTTTATAAAGCGGGTGTTATTGATACGGGAGAAGTTCTGAAGGCATCATTTGATAAGAATCTTGACGGATACATCTCATATTATGATACAACAGGCGGAAGCAGTGAAGCCGGAGTCGGTTCAATTCCCTGGAACTGCGCATTGGTTATTACTTCAATGAATGAAAAGACCGTAAAGGGCAAAATTGTGATATGTTTTAAAGATGAAAAAAAGAGTTATATTGCCGGAAGTTTTGAGGCAATAAGATGTTATAACTGACACATTTTCTAAAATTATCCTAATTGATGAAAACATTTTTTCTACTGCTCTTGACTGTAGGCATGTTAACCGCCGGTTGCGGAGACAGCAAAAAGGAAGAAACATCTGCTGAAAAGAAAAATGAAGTGAAAGCAGGCTCGGAAGGTTCAACAGAAAACAAGGCATCTCAGGAAACTGAACAGTCAAAAGATGAACTTGCCGCAAAGGAAGAAGCAAATACAGACCCGGCCGGTTCTGATAACAAGCAGAACGATCTTGGAATGACACCGGGTTTGCCGGCAGACTTTCCCAAAGATGTACCGACGCCGAAGAATTCCAAGACCCTCGGATCTCTGAATTCGACCGAAGGCACGGTAGTGACTTTTGAAGCTACTGATATGGTTCCTGCTATCATAAGTTACTACAAAGATGAAATGAAGAAGAACGGTTATGAGATTGTAGAAGGAAGTGAGAATCTTGTAAGCGATAAGGGCGGTGTGCTTAGCTGGAAGAAGGATGGAAAAGAAGTTGGACTGATGCTCGGTTATGATAAAGACAAGAATATTACCTCGCTCGTGATCACATATAAATAAGTACTGCATTTAAAAATTGTTAGCTTCCTGAGCGGGTAATTCATTTCGCAAAGGAAGTTTTTTTTTGCCAAAAGATGAGAAACGATCTTAAATTATTTCCGCTTCAAGTGGTCATGTTTCCGAATTCGAGAATCACGCTTCATATATTTGAAGAGAGATACAAGAGTCTGATGTCGGAAGTTATTGGTTCGGATGATGAGTTTGGAATAGTTTTGATATTTGATGGAAGGCTGATGACAGTTGGTACTACAGCAAAGGTAATTGAAGTTTCGAAGAAGTTTGAGAACGGAGAGATGGATATTGTTACTGAAGGAGTAAGAAGATTCAGACTTTTCAGCTATGAAATTGGAAGTGATGACATTTACAGGGGAAAGATAAATTTTCTGGAGGATGACAATTTACTTTATGACATGGAAGGCATGAATACGGCTGTTGAGAGTTATAACAAACTTGTTGAATTGGCATATAGAGGAAATGTGAAGACTATTACTCAGGAGGATTTGCTTCAAAATGACGGCAGCAGATCCCTTTGCTACAAAATGGCGGAGAAGTGCGGCATGGGTCTTAACGAAAGACAGCAAATGCTCGAAATGGATACTGAGCAAGATCGCCTTGATTACATCTCGACTTATTTAGACAATGTCTTGCCAAAGCTTAAGGAAGCTGAAAGGATAGCCGACATCATCAGAAGTGATGGTTATATTCAGCAATAATTGAAACAAGTGATAAAATCTGAAGAGATCAGAGCGGTCTTTATTTCAAGGACAGACAATATCGGTGATGTGATCCTGACTTTACCACTTGTCTTTGAAGCAAGATTTATGTTCAAAGAAGCAGCAATCAACTTTTACGTAAATGAAAAAATTGAACCACTGCTTGACGGAATCGGAATCAATATCAACGTAGTTCATGAAAGTTCAGGGCAGAGTCTTGCTGAAAAGAAGGAGTACTTAAGAGAACTTCGAACTGACCTTGCAATATTTGCTAAACCGGAATTTGATCTTGCACTTATTTTCTATCTTTTGAAAACAAGATACCGAGCGGGAACTGCTTACCGATGGTTTTCATTTCTCTATAACCTGAGAGTTAAAGAACACAGAAAATATGCAGATAAACATGAATCAGTTTATAATCTGAATCTTTTGCGTGAGCTTACCGGAACAAAAAGTAGTTTCAAACTGCCGGAGAGACTCCTGGGTTATAGCGAAAGCGAGTCAAGCCAACTTGAGAACAAACTGGAACAATTGGGACTGAAAAAGCAAGACAAGTTTCTCATAATTCATCCTGGCAGCAGAGGTTCGGCAAAAGATATTACTTTGGAACAACTTCGGGAGATCGGGAGTAAGCTATTGGCAGAGTATCCCGGGTTTAAGATTGTCTATACAGGACTTAAGGAAGAAAAGGAAAAAGTGTTGAGTTCAATTCCGGCGGATTTTTCGGATAGAACGCCGGATCTTTCGGGCAAGCTTTCACTGAGAGAGCTAATGATTTTGATTGATAAGAGCGAGCTATTCATTTCCAATTCAACCGGACCGGCTCATATTGCAGGAGCATTGAACAAGAATGTTATTGGATTCTATCCAAACAGCCCTCCGATGAATGATATTCGCTGGAGACCTTTAGGAAACAATACAACGATAATAAAACCTGTCGATGGTTCAGACGAAATGAGATTGATCAAGCCGGATGATGTAATTGCTTCTGCCGGAAAGTATCTTAAACAATGAAGAATTGCCAAAAAACAAAAAATCTTTCATAAAATATGAATACAACAAATCGCACCGTAACAAATTTTCTTTCAGCACTATTGTTGATTATTGCAATAAGCGTTTCTTCAGTATACTCGCAAGAAAATTTCCGAAAAGTTAATCAAAAGGCATTTAAAGAAGGCGAGAAACTTGTCTTTGAACTCAATTACGGATTCATTACAGCCGGTGAAGCAGTTATGGAGATCGATCCTGCTTTAGCCACAATTAATGGAAGAAAATGCTTTGACATAAAATTCACAGTCAATTCATCAGAAAGTTTTGATATGGTTTACAAAGTGCGGGATTTCTATAAAACATTTATTGATGTCGAAGGACTCTTCCCGTGGAGATTTGAACAGCACATCAGAGAGGGTACTTACAAACGGGACTTTGAAGCGATCTTCGATCATCAGAACAAAAAAGCAAAGACTTACACCGGCGAAACTGATCCGAAGAAATTCGAAGGAGAGTTTGATATTCCGATGTATGTTCAGGATGTGATGAGTGCATTTTACTATTCCAGGACGTTGGATTTCTCCGGTATGAAAGAAGGAGAGTTCATTACGGTAGAGAATTTTTATAAGGACAATACATATCCGCTTAAGATCAAATATCTTGGCAGGGAAACAATTGAAGTTCCTGCCGGTGAATTCAGATGCATAAAGCTTGAACCGATGGTGGAAGAAGGCGGTCTCTTTAAGAGTGAAGGCTCCATAATAGTTTGGCTGACAGATGATCAGATAAAGATGCCGGTTAAAGTAAAGTCAAAGGTCATTATCGGATCAATTGATGCTGACCTTTCGAAATATTCCGGACTCGCAGGACAGCTTAATTCAAAAAAATGAGTGACTTGCCAAGTTCACAAAAAGGATTCGCATAGTGGATATCTCAGAACTGTTTTATTCTGTTCAGGGTGAGGGGAAAAGAGCCGGTACACCATCATTTTTTATAAGAACAAATTTCTGCAATCTGCGATGTCTCTTTTCCGGAGGTAACCTTTGCGATACTCCATACACAAGCTGGGATCCCGAAGATCCGCAGAATATCGGAAAGATGCATATTTCTGAGATCATATCTGAATATGAAAAGAACAGTTGCAATGATATAGTGATAACGGGCGGAGAGCCGACAATGCAGAAGGAAGAACTTCTCGAACTTTGCATGGCTCTGAAGAAGTCCAATGCTGATGCTTTCATAACACTCGAAACGAATGGAACAATCTTCGGTGAATTTGCACAGCATATAGGACTTGCCAGCATTAGTCCCAAACTTCAATCGTCAATTCCGATCGGAACAAAGTATGAAAAGATTCACCTAAGGAACATGAGGAACAAAGAAGCGCTGAAGAAATATCAGAGCATGAACTCTGATGGCAAGCTCGACATACAATGGAAATTTGTTTTTACAGGACCGGAAGACATCAAAGAGATTCTATCATTCAGCAAAGAGTTTGGGGTGCCAAGAAAAGATGTTTATCTGATGCCCGAAGGCATCACACAAGAACAGCTTGATTCTAAACGAATCAGCACAATTGATACATGCCTTGCACACGGTCTGAATTATACAGACCGTCTTCACATAGTAGCCTGGGGAAACAAGAGGGGAGTTTAGAAGGTTACTTTGAATCTCAGGCTGTAATTACCATCAGCGGTATAATCCACAGAAGATTTCTCCAGCACCGGAATTCCTGATCGAAGTATCAAAGCGTTGATTAAATCGGCTGCTGCAATTGAACCCAATACAACAGGCAAACCGGCAGACTTGCTCTGCTCGTCCGGCTTTGAGCTTTGATTGAATAATTTATCTTTCGCAGGAATGATTTCGCTTTTCAAGGAATAAACAAGAGCCGCAGAGCCGGCACCAATCAGAATTCCGCTCAGCACATCTGAAGGGTAATGTACGCCCCAATAGATTCTGCCCAAGGCAGTAACTGTTGCATATAGATATGATCCGGCTATTAGAAATGGCTCATCCGGATACCTAAGAGTTAGAAGTGTTGCAATTGTAAATGCGCCGGAAGCATGCCCGGAAGGAAATGAATAAGATCCTGCTATTGATAATGTTTCGCTGAGTTGCACATGATCAAGAGAACGGAAAGGCCTGTCTCTTTTGAAAAGCACTTTCATCCCCTGTGTTGCACCTGCATTCACAATCTCCGACAGCGCAAGAAGAACAGCTGAGTTCTCGTCATACCGGTTCTCATTAATTCTTGCTGAAACATAAAGACCTATTGGCACAATTGCTGAAACAGGAATTATAGAATGGTTTGTGATGCTTACCGTAGTGTTTATAAAAGGGCTTTCAATATTATTGAAAGCCCTGAACAATTTTACATCTAAGTTGGATTCTGATTTTTTCTGAAACGGAATCTTGTTGCTGAACCTATGCTGTGAGAATGAGTCATTAATTGTTATTGAAATAAACAGCAATAAAAGAATCAGTCTCATTCAACAGTTCAGATTGCTGCAAGTGCATTCTTAATATCATCCATAAGATCATCACCATCTTCAATGCCTACAGATAATCTGACGAGTCCGTCTGTCAATCCGAATTCTTCTCTGAGTTTCTTTGGAACGCTTCCATGAGTCATGGAAACGGGATGACATACTAGTGACTCAACGCCGCCAAGCGATTCCGCAATCTGAAAGATCTTAAGCTCATTGCAGAATTTTACTGCCGCATCATAAGAGCCGAGTTCAAGGGAAATGATTCCGCCGAATCCGCGCATTTGGGAAACAGCTGTTTCATATTGTGGATGACTCTTAAGTCCGGGGTAAAATACTTTGCCAATTCTTTTATCTTCTGATAGCATGTTGCTGATGGCTATGGCATTCTCATTGTGCGCTTTCATCCTCTGCGCCAGAGTTTTTGTAGACCTCAACACAAGCCAGCAATCAAACGGCGCAGGAACAGCACCTATTGAGTTCTGAATGAACTTCAGTTTCTCGGCAACCGCATCATTCGAAGTTACAACACATCCTCCGATTACATCACTATGTCCGTTTATGTATTTGGTTGAACTGTGAACAACTATGTCAATTCCAAAGTCCAGCGGGTTCTGGAAATACGGACTCATAAAGGTATTGTCAACACAAGTCATTATATTTTTTTCTTTAGCCAATGCACTAAGCGCCTTCAGGTCTGTGATATTGAGCATTGGATTTGTCGGAGTCTCTACATAAATGAATTTCGTATTGTCCTTAATCGCCTGACGGATCAGATTGTTATCAGATGTATCAATGTAGGAGAATTCAATGCCGTAGTCTTTTATTATCTGTTCGTAAAGCCGGTAAGTTCCGCCGTAAACATTGTTAGTACAGATGACATGATCTCCCGGCTTGAACATGGAAATGATGGCATGTATTGCAGCCATTCCTGATGAGAAGCAGAATCCATGCTTGCCGTTTTCAAGTGAGGCCAGATTTTTTTCGAGAGCGATCCTAGTCGGATTGATTGTCCTTCCGTAATCATATCCCTTCGAATCTCCCAGCTTTGCATTTGAATAAGTTGATGTCTGAAATATTGGTGTAATGACTGCACCGGTTGTTTCTTCCGGATGCTGTCCCGCGTGTATTTGTCTGGTTGAGAATTTCATTTTGATTTTTGTTTAAGAAGTTTAAGCAAGATCAAGCACATCATATCTTGTAAGAATGCCTTTAATTGTTCCGTGCTGAGACACAAGCACTGCATTGTTCCTGTAAAGAATTTCAAGCGCCGCCGGGAAAGCTGAATTGAAATCAAGTATCGGAAGCTTCTCATCCATTATGTCCTTCACTTCCTTGCCGGAGACAGTTCTGTCATTCATTACCTTCTCAAGAATGCTTGCCTCTCTAATTGAGCCGATACATTCCTTTCCTTCTATTACAGGCATAGTAGAAAGATTATACTCGTCCATAAGCTCAAGTGCTTCAAAGACTTTTGCCGAACCTGTTACTGAAACAAGCTCCGGTACGCCTGCTTTTCTTGTAAGAAATACCTGGCCAACGGTTGCAGTATCGGGAGAGATCAGTCTCTTGTCCCTCAGCCATTGATCTGAATGATATTTTGAGAGATATCTTTCGCCTGTGTCACATACTATAAATACTACAATTCCTGTTTCGTCAAGTTTGCTTGCCACATCAAGTGCAGCCTGTGCTATCGTACCTGTTGAGCCGCCGCAGAAAATCCCTTCTTCATTTGTAAGTCTCTTGCACATTCGGACGGAGTCTTTATCGGTCACGTTTACAATGTCATCAATATATTCAAGCCAGACATTCTTCGGAATTACATCCTGTCCGATGCCTTCGATCAAATAAGGAATTGGTTCCGGCGAATTGCCTGTTTCTTTGTACGTCTTAAAAATGGAACCGTAAGGATCTGCACCAATGATCTGTATATTCTTGTTCTTTTCTTTCAGATATTTTGCTGTTCCGCTGATGGTGCCGCCTGTTCCTAATCCGGCAACAAAATGAGTAACTTTGCCATTTGTATCATCCCATATTTCCGGACCGGTTGAATGGTAATGAGCCATTGGATTGCTTTCATTTTCATATTGGAACGCGAAATATGAATTCTCAATCTCCTGTGAAAGTCTGATTGCAGTATTAACATAGTGTTCCGGTTCATCAGGCTTTGCAGTCATCGGCTGAATTACCACTTCAGCTCCCAATGCTCTTATAATATCTCCCTTTTCTCTTGAAGCTTTCTCGGTCATCACAAAGAGTGATTTGTATCCTTTTAAAGAAGCCACAAGTGCGAGTCCCACTCCTGTATTGCCGCTTGTTGCCTCAATAATGGTTCCTCCCGGTTTAAGCTTGCCTTCCTTCTCTGCGCTCTCAATCATCGAAAGCCCGATCCTGTCCTTTACACTGCCTCCGGGATTTCTCGACTCAAGTTTTGCAAATACTGTTGCCTTCATTCCTTTAGTCAATGCATTGAGCTTAACCAAAGGTGTCTTGCCAATAAGCTCAAGAATGTTGTTATAGTAGTTCATTGTTTTGAGTACGGTTTAATGATTATCAGTTATGTTCTTTGGATCATTGCGGCCTCATCAAAGGAAAGAAAATTACATCCCTTATAGATTGTGAATCAGTCAACAGCATTACAAGCCTGTCAACTCCGAGACCGACTCCTGTTGTTGGTGGCATACCGACCTCTATTGCGTTAAGAAAGTCCTCATCCAGTGGATGTGTTTCTTCTTCTCCACCCCTTCCTCTTTCAACTTGTTCTTCCAGAAGTTTTCTCTGAAGAACCGGATCATTCAACTCCGTGTAAGAATTTCCCAATTCCCACTTGTAAGCATAAGGCTCAAATCTTTCCGCATATATTACCTGTTCAGGATCCTTCTTCATTTCTTCCAATTGCTGCATTGAGTATTCCCTCAGCGGCTTGCATAGTGGTGTTGTGTCAATTGGGAAATCGTAAATGAATGTCGGCTGAACAAGATCTTCTTCGCAGGCTACTTCAAACAGGTTTGCAATGAGAAGTCCTTTGCTGTGAGCGATCTTGGGATCGAATTCGTAATTGTTTGCTTTCATGAAGTCTATCAAAGCTGCCTTGTCTGTATTTGTAACATCAAGTCCCGTCTTTTCTTTAATTGCGTCAACCATTCTGACTCTCTTCCACGGACTGCTGAAATTCAGCACCGTTCCCGAGTAAGTTGCCTCCGGCTTCCCGTTAACAGCAATACATGCCTTCTCAACAACTTCCTCGAACAGGTTCATGCTGTCGAAATAATCCCCGTATGCCTGATACCATTCTACCTGTGTGAATTCGGGATTGTGCGTTCTGTCAATTCCTTCGTTTCGGAAATCGCGGACAAATTCATACACCCTGTCAAAGCCTCCTACAACAAGCCTCTTCAGAAACAGCTCATTGGATATTCTAAGATACAGGTCAATGTCGAGAGCATTGTGATGAGTTACAAACGGCTTGGCATTTGCACCACCGTAGATTGATTGTAGAGTTGGTGTCTCTACTTCAAAGAATTTTTGATCTTCAAGTGTCCTCTTGATCGATTGAATTATTTTTGTCCTCTTAATAAATATCTCCTTCACATGGTCGTTGACGATTAGGTCAATGTATCTTTGTCTGTATCTCAGCTCAACATCTGCAAAAGCATCGTGAATTATCTTCTCTCCGGTTTCGGTTATCTCTTCTTTTACCACAGGCAATGGTTTCAATGTCTTGCATAAGAGCTCGAATGAATGGGCATGTATTGAGACCTCACCTGTCTTTGTTCTGAATACAAATCCCTTCACACCAATTATATCGCCGATATCAAGAAGCTTGAAAATCCCGTAAGCATCTTCACCAACATCATCACGCTTAAGATAGATCTGGATCTTTCCTGTTGAATCTTTGATATGGCAGAAAGTTGCCTTACCCATCTTGCGTATAGCCATTATCCTGCCGGCAACAGAAACAGTTACCTGCTTCTGAGCTTCGGTTTCCTCTTCGTTTTGCGGATCAGTAAATGAAGTTATGATCGCTTTTGAATCTGAAGTGACATCATATCTGTGAGGATATGGATTTATTCCGTGAGCCTTGATTTCCTCCAGCTCTTCAAATCTTCTCTTTACGAGATCGTTTTGTTCAGACAATTGTTACGGTTTCCTTTCTTCTTTGAAATTGATTTGGCACGAGTCATTCATCGAGCCCTGATTGTTTGTAAAGTAATTTTATTTCTTCAGCTGTTAAACTTCTTGATTCGCCGGGCTTAAGTGTTCCAACTTTTATTCCTGCATATTCAGTCCTGTCAAGGTCCCTTACAAAATACCCGTAATTCTCAAACATCCTTCTAACCTGCCTGTTCCTTCCTTCGTGAATCGTAATCAACAAAATCTGGTAATTGTTCTTCTTTGGAAAACGAATTTCGCACTCGGCTGTTCTCCTTCCGTCAACAAAAACTCCTTCCGTGATCTTGATTCTATGCTTCTCTTCCAATGGCCTCGAAAGCGAAACAAGATAAGTCTTCTTCATTTCCCAGGAAGGATGCATCAGCCTGTTTGCAAGCTCACCATCATTGGTGAGCAGCAATAATCCGCTTGTGTCGTAATCGAGACGACCTACAGGGAATATTCTTGTGTGACCCTTAACAATATCGACTACGGTTGTCCTGTTCTTCTCATCCGAAACCGAAGTTATGATCCCTTTGGGTTTATTAAGAAGTATATAAACTTTCTTGTCGCTAAGTCTGATATTTTCACCGTCTAATGCTATCTTGTCTATCAGCGGATCAACTTTGTCTCCGAGTGTCAGAATCGTTTCTCCGTTCACAGTTACTCTTCCCTCGAGAATCATCTCTTCAACTTTCCTTCTTGATGCAACTCCGCATGATGCAAGATACTTGTTAAGCCGGATTCCTTCTTTGCCTGACGGCACATATTCAACTGCCTTATCAACCGTAGTCGCTGCAGCCTTCTTCTTTACCGGGGTCTTCTTTGCAGCTGGCTTTGCTCGCCTTCTGTCGCTGAAATTCTTGCTTCCGGAGAATTCTCTCTTAGGTCCATAACTCCTTCTCTTGTCATCGCCTTCGGCAGAGTCTTTCTTCCATGGAGTTCTCTTTCTGTC
>CALEVL010000311.1 GCA_937924675.1 uncultured Ignavibacteria bacterium
AAACGGAGTTTCATTTGCAAGTGCGCTCCCAAACCGGAGTTTGGGAGCGAGCGGGAAGTCTGAGTTTTCGGACAGTCTGTTCCTGGCGGGAATCCACACTGAAAATTGACATTTTAAACTGGGTCCCCGACAGAAGCACTCCTGCCCGCAGTCGGCTAATCAAGTACACTCTCTGCAGGCGGGCGGGGACGACAAGTTTTGAGACAGCCTCTGCAGAGGACGATAGGACGGCAGTGATCACTTTTCTCATCATGTCAATATGACCGAAACTCTTTTTGAATTGGATTTCATGTCTTTTGCCTTTAACCATCGCAGTCATCTTGTTAACTTGAAAGAAAAAATTTTATTAATTGAATAAAGACATCTCCCTCTTTGGTTACGGCAGTTATCGTGTCAACGAGCTTGTTGACGATCATTACAATTCATTAAGCAAAGCTCTTCTTTCCGGAATCAATGTCATAGATACTTCTGCAAACTATTCAGACGGCGGTAGCGAGATCCTCGTTGGCAAAGTTATGGCCGATTTGATATCATCAGGAAAGATCAGGCGCGATGACATCACACTCATAACCAAAGGCGGTTACATTCAGGGAAAGAATCTCTCAGTTGCAAGAGAACGTCAGGAAAACGGGAAGCCATTTGAAGATGTGTTTGAATTCTCCGATAAACTCTGGCATTGTATAAGTCCGGATTTTCTGGAAGATCAATTTGAACGACAGTTCGGAAGACTTGGACTTAAGTACGTTGACATATATTTGCTTCACAATCCGGAATACTCATTAAGTTTCAGATCAACCGGTGAGGCAACCCTTGAAGAAATTCGAAATGCATTTTACAATAGAATCAGCAGAGCGTTTGAATATCTCGAAGTGAAAGTCAAGGAAGGTGTCATAGGCAGTTACGGAATATCATCCAACACGTTTACTTCATACAAAGACAGTACAGAGTTTGTATCTCTTGAAAGGTGCTGTGAAATTGCAAAAGAAGTATCTTCCGAAAATCATTTTGATACGGTTCAGTTTCCGCTTAACCTGTTTGAAGGCGGAGCTGTATCAATATATAACAATGCAGGCGGAACAAAGTCCGTTCTCGAATTTGCTGATGAGATGAATCTAAAGGTGTTCATCAACCGCCCGCTCAATGCAATTACAAGCACCGGACTCATTCGGCTTGCAGATTTCAAAGCAGATGAATTCAGGGAAAAGGATTTCATCAGACAGACCGAACTTGTTAAAAATATGGAAAGCGATCTCATAGATGAAAAACTTCCGGCGGCAGGATTCAGGGAAGAGGAATTGAAATCACTTGCAAATGCGCTCACTTCAGGAAAACTGATCGAGGAGAACTGGAAATTTTTCGGGAGCATTGAGCATTTCAACGACATGATCATTCAGGTGTATTCGCCAAGACTGAAGAAGATCATCGAAGTTGTTAATTCAGTGCCTGAGAATGATCATCTGAAAACATCCGTAGAGAAATATATTACCGAAGCTCACAGACTAATGGGGTTTGTTTCCAACTATTACAAGCTCAGGGCTGAAAAGAGAAATGTTTTCATAAACAAGCTCGTGAACGAAAAACTTGATATGAATTATCATAACCTTCCGCTTGCCCAAAAGGCTATGCTTATCACAGCGTCGGCAAAGGGTGTAAACTGCGTTCTTCTTGGAATGAGAAAAGATAGTTATGTTGATGATGCGATTGCTGTAATGGGAATGGAGAAAATCCATAACGCCGAAGAAGTTCTGAAATATGTGAGCACGGAAGTAATGAACCTCAGAACTTAAATGGCATCACATATTGATTAAGTTGCAGGATAAACAGAAAGACAATACTAAGAGCCGGGAAACTGACAGAGCAGGTATATCGGGCAAAAAGATGATGCTTGCATTAGTATTGTTCATTGCTGCTTTGCTGCTTGGGTATTACTTTTTCAGCGGCAGCAAATCGGATGAGATACATCATGAAGTGAATGGAGTTCTTCCTCAGCCGGCTGAAGTAGTTGCCGGAATTGATTCGGTTCTGAAAGTATTCGGCATAGAAAGTAAGTGGGTGATTGATGGAAAAGACAATTTAAAGAAAGCAAAGACATCTTCACAGCTATGGTTCTCGAAAGAAGTGAAGCTTCCGCCGGATCTTCCGGCTATGAATGTCAATCTCGGACTTACTTCCTTTCTCACAGACAAGAATCTCAAAGTAAAGACCGTTGAAGATCCGCGCACAAAGAATCTCACAATTGACGTACTGAATTCCGGCGATTCCCTGCGCGGTAAGATTGGGGAAATCAGATTGAGCTATTCCGATTCTGTCAAGAGAAAGACTACGGATGTTTGCATAATTCTTGACAGCCTTGAGTATCTGAGTATTGCAGATGCAGAAAAAATATTAGATTCAGGAGAGGAGTTTTCTGTTATGATGCCTTTGCGAAACGACAAAGCAGATTATCAGTCAATCATCACTGATAGAAAGAGGGATTTCCTGATTGAGCTCACTTACGGAAATGAAGAATCTTTTGAAGCAGATTTCAGGGATGGTATGAATCAGAAAGAATGGCGCTCAAAGATCAGATCATTGTGCTTAAGCTTTCCTTCAGCAAGCGGAATAATAATTAGCGGAAAAGATCTGTCATCTGAATTTGGTAAGAACATAACAGAGGAGTTTGAGAAGTTTGGACAGAAAGTTTTTGCAGATACAAGTTTTTCAAGTGCATCCTATGAGTCCGCTAAGGCAGACAATATAATTTCCGACATCAACAGCAAAAACAATTCGGGTATCAGAAATATCCTGATGATCACTTCACTGAACTTTTCGGAGTTTGAAGAACTGATTCGGAAGACACAACCTCTCCGGCTAAAAGGATACAGATTCAGTGATTTCGGTGATATTACAAGGAAGACGGCACAGGTATCAAAAGCTGACAGTACATCAGCTAGCTCAGTAAAAATTCAAAAGAAAAAGTAGACCGCATTGACACAGAATGAATTCTATATGAACTATGCCTTTCGCGAAGCAGAGAGGGCATTTCAGGAAGGCGAGATTCCGGTTGGATGCGTTATCGTATTTCAGAATTCGATAATAGCAAAGACTCATAATCAGATTGAAACTCTGAAAGATCCGACGGCACATGCGGAAATACTTGCATTAACTTCAGCCGCAGAATATCTGCAGAGCAAGGTGCTTGCAGGATGCTCGATGTATGTTACTCTTGAACCGTGTGTGATGTGCGCAGGAGCAATTGTCCTGTCAAAGATAGAGAACCTGTTCTTCGGTGCGTATGATTTCAAGAGCGGTGCATGCGGCAGTGTGTTCAATATTACAAACAGCGACAGTCTCAATCATAAAGTAAATGTGCTAGGCGGTGTGCTTGATGAAAAGTGCAGGGAGATTTTGAAAAGCTTTTTTGAAGTGAAGAGATGACAGATTGGCTGAGACAGATGTCTGTCTGACTCAAATGGTTTGTGTTAATCGCTCTTGGCAATCTTGTAAATCATGTTTGACATAACCGCAAATTCTTCCGGACTGAGAGTTTCAGGCCTTCTGTTAAAGTCAAAAACTATCTCGTCGAAATTTACTTTAAGACTTTCAAAAAGTTCATTCAGGGAATTTCTCAACATCTTTCTCCTCTGACCAAAACTGTTCCTAACGAGGTTTTTGAAGATTTTCTCATTAAGTATTTTATATCTTAAGTTATCCTTTCCGAAATTGAACCTGACAATCGAAGACTTCACTGCAGGCTTTGGGAAGAATGCAGTTGGAGGAACATGAAACAACACTTCGGGTTTGCAATAGACCTGAGTCTGAACAGACAAAATCCCGTAATCTTTTGTCCGCGGTACTGCTACAAGTCTGGAAGCAACTTCCTTCTGAACCATCATCACAACAGAGTCAACCAAATAAAACACATCAAAGATCTTGAACAGGATCTTGCTTGTGATATTATAGGGAATGTTTCCGATTATCTTAAGCCCGGCATTGCTCCTGTTGAAATGAGATTCAAGATCATATTCAAGAAAGTCAGAACGAACCAGATTCACGGCATCTCCAAATTCTTTCTGCAGTTCTTCAAAGACACTCTTATCAAACTCAACTGCCGTGAAATTGTTTGTTAGTTTGGCAATGTGTTTGGTGAGGGCTCCTCTTCCCGGACCGATCTCTATGACTGCATCATCAGGATCAATGTTCAGCGAAGCTACGATCTTTCTTGCTATGTTATCGTCAACAAGAAAATTCTGACCGAGAAATTTCTTGGGTTTGTAAAGCTCAAACTTTTCCTTTGTTCTCAATCAGTTCCTCAATTATTGAATTGGTTCCAATGTGAAGAGGTCGAGTGATTCATTTCTAAGATCGTCAAACTTGTTGGAGACTGTCTTGTAATCGCCGTTGAGCCAAAGGCGCGCCTGATCTCCGTAGTTCTCCTGCAGAGGTTGTCCTGATTGACCGCCGGCAAGAATCGAGTAATGCATATCGGGAGATGACAGATCAACTATCATTCTCATTGAGGGACCAAGATAAGCTTCGAAGGAAACAGATTTCAGAGCAGATGAGAATCCGTACTCAAGATTATTTACTGTAGTACCGTTTCCGCTGACTTTGAACGGCCCGGTATTAAGCATTGAAGTGAATGATGGAACTATTCCAAGAGGATGCTTAAATGTAATCTTGTGAAGATCGCCCCACTGCCAGTTAACCGGCTCCGGACCGTGCTTGCCGATCAGAGCTGAGACAGCATCATAGAAACTTTTTCGGAGAAGCTGCTCCTTTTCCTGTTCAGTCTTGAAAAACAGTGATGCGGATTGATCAAGTATCTTTGATGTGTTTCTTACCGGAATATTCTTCAGAAAAAGATAATTCTCAAACAGCGGTTCGCCGAGCGGAGCAAAATATAGATTCTCATAAAGCTTTGCTTCAAACATTGCAAAAAGACTTGCCGCAGAACTGGTTGACTTGAATTCAAAATCCCACTCAGATAAGAGTCCGAGATAAGTCTTTATATCTGCTGACCATGACGTGCTGTCACCGAACGCTTTGAACAGGTGAGCACAAAATTCCTTTGCCTGAATTGATTGCACATCACGCTGTATCATTTTCATTTCTTCTATTGTAACAATCGGGCTTTGAGAAATTATCTCTTCAATTCTCTTCGCCCTGTAGTGAGGTTCATACAGATTGGAGATGTAATGATTGTATGCTGACTTTGGTTTGTTGTTTGCAGTAACAATGTAACCCTGCTCCGGATTTAATTCTGCAGGAAGTTCATTGAACGGTACAAAGCCTTTCCATTCAATACCCGGACCTGATGGATAAAGCGCAGCATTGTTATCAGAACTTTCTCTTACAGGTACGAGTCCGGCAGCTTGATATGCGATGTTACCGGAAGTATCCGCATATACGAAGTTGAGCGCAGGAGATCCGAATGTTTTCAAACCGTCAACGAACTGCTCCTTTCCCTGCGCAAAATTTATCTTGTAGAATGAGAGTATCTCATCGCTTGGTTCAAATCCGGTCCATCTGAATGTGAGTATTTGATCCTGCGGTATATTAGAAAAACTTTGATTGTTAACAAAGCCAGTCTTGCCAAGACCTGAAACAACGGGTCCGAGCTTTGTCTTATATGCGGTGAAGATATGATCGTCTGAAGAATCTTTTATCTTTATAGATTCAATTGTACTGTCGAGTGACAAACTCTGACCGCGGAACAAATATTTATCTGAATCTGCTGAATCTCTTTTGAGAAGATAAAAATCAGCGTCATCGCACATCAGGTTTGTTAGTCCCCATGAAACCGCGCCATTGTGACCGATTGCAACACCCGGTGCCCCTGGCAAAGTGAAGCCGCTAACACTCATCCTTCTCTGACCATTGTACAGGCTTAATTCATACCACTTTGAAGGCGACTGCAATGCCAGGTGCGGATCATTAGCCAGCATAGGTTTTCTGTTTTCAGTTCGTTCTCCGGAAACCACCCATGAATTACTGCCGACATGAATTGCATCCGAACCGAGATATGCTCTGAACTTTCTGCTGAGTTCAAAGAATCCATTTGCAAGATCACCATTTATTGCTTTATGCTTCTTCTGAGTTTCGTCAATGTTGGCTTTGTCTTTTTTTGATGCAGTATCTTTCTTTGTATTATCGTCGGTTGATTTGACAATAAAAGGACCATCTTCGGGATAAGATGGAAAAAAATCCGCAGCGCCTTCTTCTCCAAACTTCTTGACTATCTCACCAAACATCACATCTGTGTACCACGAAAGACTTAGCTCCCAGGCCATCAGTCTCACTATCATTATGGAATTTTCCGGGGTCCACAAGTCAGGCTTGTAATTCAACACATCAAATTCCAATGGAAGCCGGCTCTTATTATTCTCGATGAAGTAATTGACACCTGAAGTATAAGAAGAAAGTATCTGCTTTGTTTCAGATGATAATGTATGATAGATTCCGGATGCAGACTTGTCTATGCCAATCGTTCTGAAAAGTACATCGTACTCTACCATATCCTTGCCAAGAACTTCGGACAGCCGTCCTTCAGCAACTCGCCGGTAGAGATCCATTTGCCATAGACGGTCACGCGCATGCATGTATCCCATTGCAAAGTACATGTCATTTTCATTCTCCGCGTATATGAATGGGACGCCATAATCATTGCTGTAGATACTGATCGTTGAACGAATGCCCTCAACGCTTATGCTTCCTGAACTGTCGTAATATGATTTCTTTGTAAGATTGCTGAGCAACATGCCGAGAGTTGCCGTTACAATGACGACAAAAATGCCGATTCCCGAGATGTTTCTTATAAATGAATTCAACTGTTATTGTATGATGGCAGAGAATTTACTCATTACGGGGTTTTGTTGATATGTTAAAAAGTTGAACGTTGAAAGTTGCGGCGAAGCCGTCCCTTTGGGAAAAGTTAAAAGTTAAAAGTTGAAAATTGAAAGTTGCGACAAAGACGTCCTTTCGGGAAGTGTTTAGAGGTGACAAACAAACTCTTGTCTCCGCAGTGTCTCCCGGTGATTTTCCGGGGACGCTGCGGGAGAGTAATTGCGGCTAAGCCGTACCTTCGGAAAGAGGTGAGATTTGAGAGTTGCCCCAAAGGGGTCCCTTCGGGAAGAGGTGAGAACAAAATCAATTTTGATATTCAAAATTGACAATGAGCGTAGAGATAAAAGGAATTTAGGTAAGTAGTAGAGATTAAATGTAAATTTATTTCCGTAATTTTGTATTAACAAAAGTTTCAGTGTTATACAACAGCAACTTCAATCGGGAGAATAATTCATGAAAAGACTCACATGCTTTGTACTGCTTTTGATTTCAGCAAACCTTTTCGCTCAGGGTGAACCTCCCTGGCGAAGACCTCTGAAGATATGCTCAGGAACTGACGGACAAAGTTTCACGGACATTCGCACATTTCAGGATTCTGCAGGTGTACCATGCATACTTCGTTTACAATCAGGTGTTCTAATCAGCGCATTTCAGTGGTTCAGGCAGCCGGTTGGTTCAGTAACCTGGGACAGGGTTGCGGTTAAGTTTTCATCAGACAACGGATTAACGTGGACGGTTCCTCTGCCGATCATCGTAAACGGACTTCCCGGTAACTATCAGCGGCCTTTTGATCCGACATTGGCAATTTCAGATGACGGAAGAGTTCGCATATACTTTTCATCAGGACTAAACATGGTCCCGGACAGTTCCATCAACACTTACTCAGCAGTTTCAGATGACGGGGTAAATTATACAGTGGATGCAGGATTCAGATTCAGTATGCCCGACAAGCCGGTAATTGATCCTGCAGTAATTAAATTCAGAGGGCTTTGGCATCTTGTCAATCCCGTGACAATGGGTACCGGTGCTTATCATAATATCTCCGGAGACGGACTGAACTTTACGAGAGTTCAGGATATTGTTTCAGACATGGCGCATTCATGGATAGGAAATTTCATGATCAAAGATACGAATGAACTAAGATTTTATGGCAGCGGTGGAAACATCTGGTATTCCTCAAGTCCTAACGGCGGCCAATGGTCAGCATTCATTAATACAAACATACAGGGTGGCGATCCTTCGGTTCTAAAAATCGATGACTCAAATTATATTATGATTTATACAGGTCAGCCATACCCAAATGCAATTAGCGAGAACAATACTCAGGCAGATGTATTTGAATTGTATCAGAATT
>CALEVL010000312.1 GCA_937924675.1 uncultured Ignavibacteria bacterium
CGAATTTTGTTAAACCCTTTAATCCAAAGATTTGAAACATTTTGGACAGATGTGTCAGTGCATTTAACTTTCCTTACAGGTGACATTGACTTTTGCAAAATCCATATCATCCTTTCGAGGTTTTCCTGTCTTCGCAGAGTCACGTCGCAAAAGGCATTGTGTCCTGCAGTAAACAAAATCCGGGATGGACTTTCTAGTCCAAGCAGAGTTAATCCATGAATGAATGACGCACTTAATAATTTTATGCAGAGATGTTTCGAAGAGTTTGGGGACTAAGGTGTGGATGAAAATCTAAGCCATTTTCACGCGAAGCGCGAAAGCGCAAAGTCAGAGCTTGAAAATTCCAACTTGATGCAAATTGGTTTAATCCTGCTTCAGCATAGAGTGCAGGCAGCAATTTCGGGCGGGTGTATTTCGGCAGATTCCTTATAAGGCACAATCTCTTACGCGAGGAATAAAAGCACTGTACAATCTTTTGGCCTCTTTAATCTAACGTACCCGCTGATCTCCTGAGGCCGCAAGCCCTGATGAAAGAACCTTTCGTAAACTTTATCCCAGGCACATCAAAAATTGAGAACCTCCTACAACATCTCAAACAGACTACCTTCTGCAAAACGAAAAGGGCTGCCTCTATCCGGAAGCAGCCCAGTCCAATTTCTCTTAAATCAATTTATCACTTCAAATCGAAACGATCGAGGTTCATTACCTTTGTCCATGCAGCGATGAAATCGTTTACGAATTTCTCACCGGAATCATTAGATGCATAAACTTCCGACAATGCACGTAATTCGGAATTCGAACCGAAGATAAGATCGAATCTAGTTCCTTTCCATTTCACGGCTCCTGTCTTGCGGTCACGCGCTTCAAAGAAATGCTTTGAATCATCCGCAGCATGCCACTCATAGCTCATGTCAAGCAGGTTGACGAAGAAATCATTGGTCAGTGCATCCTGCTTTTGTGTTAACACACCGTTATCAGAGTTGTCATAATTTGCTCGCAACACCCTGAGTCCGCCGATAAGCACAGTCATTTCCGGAGGCGTGAGAGAAAGCAACTGTGCCTTGTCAACCAGAAAATGTTCCGCAGGTATTGATGTTACTTCTTTTATGTAATTTCTGAATCCGTCAGCATAAGGTTCCATCACTTTGAATGACTCTACATCGGTCTGTTCCTGTGAAGCGTCGGTTCTTCCCGGAGCAAAAGGAACAGTAACATTTTGCCCTGAATTTTTTGCTGCCTGTTCAACTCCGGCACAGCCTGCCAGCACAATCATATCTGCCAGAGAGACTTTCTTTCCGTCGCTTTGAGAGGAATTGAATTCCTGTCTGATCATTTCCAATGTGCCAAGAACTTTTGACAGTTGTGAAGGATTATTTACAGTCCAGCCGATTTGCGGTGCAAGACGAATCCTGGCTCCGTTTGCGCCGCCTCTTTTGTCGGAGTCGCGATATGTGGATGCTGATGCCCAGGCGGTAGTTACTAGTTCAGAAATGCTCAATCCCGATGAAAGTACCTTACTCTTCAAAGCGACAACATCATTTTCATCAATCAGTTTATGGTCAACAGCAGGAACAGGATCCTGCCAGATGAGTTCTTCAGCAGGAACTTCAGGTCCTATGTAACGGGATTTCGGACCCATGTCTCTGTGAGTAAGTTTGAACCATGCACGGGCAAAAGCATCTTCAAACTCTTTGGGGTTCTCATAGAATCGTCTTGAAATTTTTTCATATTCCGGATCGAACCGAAGCGAGAGATCAGTGGTAAGCATTGTCGGCCGGTGCTTCTTGCCCGGATCAAATGCATCCGGAATTATTTCACCAGCATCTTTTGCGACCCATTGAAATGCGCCGGCAGGGCTCTTGGTAAGTTCATACTCATATTCAAACAAGTGCTTAAAAAAATCATGACTCCATTTTACTGGAGTTGTTGTCCATGTAACTTCAGGTCCACCCGTTAATGTGTCCGGTCCCTTGCCTGACTTATACTTGCTCATCCAACCTAAACCCTGCAGTTCAATATCCGCAGCTTCCGGATCAGGTCCAAGATACTCAGCATTTCCTTCACCGTGTGCTTTTCCAAATGTATGGCCGCCGGCTATTAGCGCAACTGTTTCTTTGTCATTCATTGCCATTCTTGCAAATGTTTCACGGATGTCTCTTGCTGCGGCAACAGGATCCGGATTGCCGTTTGGACCTTCAGGATTGACATATATCAAGCCCATCTGGACTGCCGCTAAAGGATTCTCGAGATCTCTATCTCCGGTGTATCTGTTCTTATCATCCAGCCACTTCTTTTCTGAACCCCAGTATATGCTTGCATCAGGTTCCCATACATCTTCTCTGCCGCCTGAAAATCCGAATGTCCTGAATCCCATTGACTCGAGGGCAACATTACCTGTTATAATAAGGAGATCGGCCCAGGAAATCTTGTTGCCATATTTTTGTTTGATGGGCCAGAGCAGTCTTCGTGCTTTGTCCAGGTTTGCATTATCCGGCCAGCCGTCAAGCGGTGCAAAACGCTGAAGTCCTTTTCCTCCCCCGGCTCTTCCATCGGTTACCCTGTAAGTGCCCGCACTGTGCCATGACATGCGGATAAAAAACGGACCATAGTGCCCGAAATCAGCGGGCCACCATTCCTGAGAGTCGGTCATTAGTTTGTGAAGATCTTTCTTCAACTCTTCATATTCCAAGTTAGAGAATTCCTTTCTGTAATCGAAATCTTTTTCTAAAGGGTTTGATAACTCCGAATTCTGTCTGAGCATTGCCAGATTCAAGCGGTTTGGCCACCAGTCAGAATTTCCGGTTCCGTTAAGAGAAGCTCCGTTTTGTCCAAGCGCACCTGAAAACGGACATTTGCCTGATTGGTTTGAATTAGTTTCCATAATGAAGTGAATTTTTATTTGTATGTGTTATCAAAATTAGCTTTAATAGAATAATAAATCAAAATGATAATTTCTATATTCTCATAAATTATATCTATATCAATGAATCTGCAGCAGCTCGAATACATAATAGCAGTTGACCGCTACCGTCACTTTGTTACCGCCGCGGAGAAATGTTTTGTAACTCAGGCAACTCTCAGCATGATGATCAAAAAGCTTGAAGAGGAACTTGGGGCAAGAATATTCGACCGGACAAAGCAGCCTGTGGTGCCTACTCTTATCGGAGAGAAGATAATTGCACAGGCAAAGATAATCATAAAAGAAGCATCGAGAATCAGGGAAATTGTCAGCGAAGAGTCAGGTCTCATGAGCGGAGAGCTAAGGATCGGCATAATACCGACTCTTGCACCATATATTCTTCCGCTGTTTCTCAAAAACTTTCTCTCAAAATATCCTGACATCAAGCTTCAGATCAGCGAACTTACAACGGATGAGATCATCCACAGGATCAAGCTCAACCTTCTTGATGCGGGAATTCTGGCAATACCTTTGGCAGAGTCGGACCTGGTTGAAGTGCCGTTGTTCAATGAAGAGTTTGTCATTTACTCATCACAAAAGGCAGCGGGATTGAAGAGAAAGCAACTGCTTCCGACCGATCTTGACATCAACAGTCTGTGGCTGATTGAGGAAGGACATTGCCTGCGTAATCAGGTAATAAATCTGTGCGATCTGAAACTGAGTGAAAGAAAGATACACAGGTTTGATCTGTCGGCATCAAGCATTGAAACGCTTAAGAAAGTAGTTGAACTCAATGAAGGCGTTACTGTTCTTCCTTATCTTTCACTCAATGATCTGTCAAAGGAGCAGATGAACAACGTCAGATATTTCAAGCCTCCTGCGCCGGTTCGAAAGATCGGTTTGGTGAGTTTCAGATACTTCGTTAAAGAAAAATTGCTTGATGCATTGAAAGCGGAAATTCTGAATTCAGTTCCGGCTGACATGCTGTCGGAACGCAA
>CALEVL010000313.1 GCA_937924675.1 uncultured Ignavibacteria bacterium
TTTGAATAACATTTCTTCTTCAGGTCAAAGTAGAGCTTCTTGTAATTTACTTTGCCATTCTTGTAGTAAGATTTCTTCTTACTGCTTTTGCCGGCGGAATAGAGTTTTTTCTTCTTTGGCGCCTTTTTGTATGAGATCTTTACAACTCGCTTATCAAGAGCTTTGAGCTCTGTCTCAAGTCTGTCATATTTTTGTTTTACGATCTCTATATCTTGCGAGAGATCTAAGTTCTCTTCCTTGATTTCCTTTATCAGCTTCTGTCCGCGGATATTGTCTGAAGTTGAATCATACAGCAAATATCCAAGAACAGCAACAACTGAAACCAGCAAAGTGAACAAGTATCTCTGAGGTTTTGTAAGTCCTTTTAGAAGACTCATCGTTCCTCCTTCCCGGGGTTGGTTGTTTTAAAATAATTACACAAACTTATGACTTTCAATTTCTAATTGCAATTGAAGTTTTTGAGGAGGCACGTGCGAGGCAAAATTATCACATTAATTCAATGAGAACTTCAGGCTGCAAAGGGCATAGTAGGTTTTCTGTGTACTGCAAAAGCACTGATTAAGCATTGCGAACATTGCACCTGAAGGGTTAACTTGAATTGCCCTGGCCTTCAGGCCGGGGAGTAAAAGTGCACAACATTTTCAATTCCCGCAATCAAATCTGCAATTCTTCAATGTGTACTTCAGGACTGATTGATGAAGAAGGTATGCACAAAGCTGCAGAGTAATTCTCTTCGATATTGAGTTCAAATATGTTATGAGTACTTGTGTTGTTCTTAAGTTCAATTACTTGATCAATAGCACCGTTGTCAATTACAGAGAAGCTTCCTAATTCCTTTGAAACCCCAAGCCCGATTGCCTTTATGTATGCTTCCTTTGCAGACCATATTCTGAAAAAATTATCTGCCCTGATTTGTGTGTCAAGAGTTTCCATATATTCAACTTCGGGTCCGGAAAAAAATCTTTTCGCGAGCTGATCCAAATCTTCCACTTTTCTCTTGTGTTCAACATCAAATCCAATAGATAAGTCTTTTGAAAAGGCAACTGCGGCAATGTTGTGTGAGTGTGTAATGCTGAAGTTCAGCGGCAAGTCTTTGAACTGCGGCTTTCCGTATCTGTTGAAGATCAATTCAGCATCAGGCAAATGCTTGTTGTTGAAATATGCCGAAGCGAATTTGAGAAGAATGTATCTTGCTTTGAGAAACCTGAGCTTATCTTCACTGAAGCGAAATGCTTCGTATCTTTCTTTATCATATTTGGAAATTAACCTCAGGGCTTCTTCGTTCGGGAAATTAGATTCCGTATGAAGAGAATAAATGATCCTTACTTCGTTGTCTGCTAACACTTCTGTAAAGATTCAATCTGCATTTTGAGATACAAGCGAGGTCTTCTTGCTAAGATCAGATGAAGATTCAGAAGAGCCATTTCCTGCAATCTTACCGGTGATCTCGTCATGTGTCCTCTCAAGCACTATGTTAAGCTTGTCGGCAAAGTCACGGATCTTGGGCTCTCTTACGATTGTCTTGTGATCTGTATCTGGAACTACATAAGTCTCAAACCCACCGCCTGCAAGCTCCTGCCAACCTTTTCTGAAATCAGGCTTGAATGTTGCACATTCTATCAATGTTATCTTGCCGGGATACTTCTTCGCTACATACCTGTCCTGCGCTGCGAAGTGCATCAGCATGATTCTGTTGTAAAGCTTCTTCTTCTCGCTGCTGAAGATATACTTAGTCTTGTTCTTTACCTTCCACACTAACTTTCCAACTTTGTTGCCCACAAAGTTATTAACTACCAGCATCAGATCTCCTGACTTTGAGTGCGCTCTGATACTCTTAATGAAATGCTTCAGATCACGCTTTGGCGGAACGTAAGCTTTCGGAGTTTCCTGAAAAGGAGGCCATGTATCGAAAATTGCCAGCAGGGCAACCTTCTGACCTTGCTTAACAAATTGCTGAGCCATTTCAAATACTACTCTGCCACCGAAACATCTTCCACCAATCAAGTATGGACCGTCCGGCTGAATCATTCTGATTTCCTTCACATAATGCGCAGCCATTTCTTCTACATTAGTATGCGGAGGTTCTTTTCCGTCGAGCCCTACTGATTCGAGAACGTAAAACGGCTGATCATCTGAAATGTATTTTACGAGACTCTGAAAATGCATTGCAGTCCCGGCACCAGGCGGAACGCAGAAGAAGGGGAGTCGTGAGCCACCCGGCTTTACTGCCACTAGCGATTTCCATGGTGGCTTCCATCCCTCTGTTTTCAATATCTCCGCTAATTGCTGAATCGTAGGATGCGAGAACAGAGTTGAGATTGCAAGTTTCTTTCCTGTAAGTTTTTCAATGTATCCAAAGAGTCTTAACGCAAGAAGTGAATGACCTCCAAGTTCAAAGAAATTGTCAGTGATGCCAATTTGCTTGACACCGAGAACTTTCTCCCAGATTCTTACAAGCTGAAGCTCAAGTTCAGTTGTTGGTTCCGAATAACTGTTGCTGTCAGCTGTCACATGACGCTCCGGCTCAGGAAGTGATCTCAGATCAACCTTGCCGCTTGGCAGCAAAGGCATCTCCTTCAGAAATACATAATCTGCCGGCAACATGAAGTCAGGCAAGGACTCCGACAGTTTGCTCTTCAACTCTGCCGCGTTGCATTCCTCGCCGGGCTTAAGTACGGCATAAGCCGCAAGACGCTTTTCACCGTTTGCTGCGTCGCGTATTATCACAGCAGAGGTGCTTACTTTGCTGAAATCATTCAGAACTGATTCTATTTCCCCAAGCTCAATTCTGTATCCGCGATATTTAATCTGATTATCTGCGCGACCAAGAAATTCAATATTGCCGTCAGGCATGTAACGTGCAAGATCGCCGGTTCGGTAAATTCTCTCATCATCATTCTTTGCATAAGGATCAGGAAGAAACTTTTCAGAAGTTAGTTCTTCGTTTTTGTTATATCCTCTGGCGACCTGAACACCACCGATGAACAGCTCACCTGTAACACCCGGCGGAACGGGTCTAAAGTCAGAATCAAGTATGTAGATCTTAGTATTGAATATTGGCTTGCCGATCGGTGCATTATAGAGCCACTCGTCCGGATCACCGGTCAATGTGAAAGCAGTTACAACATGCGCTTCAGTCGGACCGTATTGATTTGTAAATACTGCACTCTTAAGATCTTGGAACATTGATCTGATTGCACTTGTATTCTGAAGTTGCTCACCTGCGGTCATTACTTCTCTTAGTGAAAGTGTCTTCTCGCGCGCATTGGAATACAGTTCTGCCAACTCCTGAAGAGCAATGAAAGGAAGAAAGAGGCGATGAACTTTTTTGTCAATCATGATCGAAAGAACCTGTGAAAGATCCTTTCTTTCTTCCTCTGACAATACAATCAGTTTTCCTCCGGATATTAAAGTGGATAAGATCTCCTGAAATGCAACGTCGAAACTCAGGGTAGTGAACTGCAGAGTAGTCAGACCTTTTGCAAACTTCTGCCCGTTAAGCTGCCAGTTCAGAAGATTCACGAGCGCCAGATTATGCATTATTACGCCTTTGGGTTTACCCGTTGAACCTGATGTATAGATCATGTATGCAGCGCTTTCCTTAGATGGCATTACGGCAGGGGAGTCAGAGCTTTGCGCGTTTATGTTTTCTGTTACCTCATCAATATAAATTATCCCGGCATCTGTCTGCGGCAACCGTCCTTTGTCAGAGCGTTTAGTGATGATGTAATTTATCTCGGAATCATTGATCATATACTCAATCCTTTCTGAAGGATAAGACTTATCCAACGGAAGATATGCGGCTCCTGCTTTGAAGATAGCAAGCAAACCGATTATCATTTCCGGAGAACGTTCTATGCTGATGCCGACAAAGGAATCTTCTTTCACACCGAGCGATACAAGAAAATTTGCAAGCCGGTTAGATCTTTCATTAAGCTCTTTGTAAGTGACAGTCTGATTTCCAAATTCCACCGCTATCTCTGTTGTAAATCCTGATGTAAGCGATTCAAAAAGCTGCTTCACTGATCTTTCAGCAGGCAAGTCTTGCTTTGTGTCATTCCATGCGTACAAAATGTCCTTTGCTTTCTCCGGAGTCAACAATGAGATATCACTAACTGTTTTTGCTACGCTGTCAATCATTGAAATCAGCGTACCTTCAAGTGCATTCAGAATTCCTTCTGCCAATTCATCTTTGTAAATGTTCTCATCATAAGCCACAGTAAGCTTCAATCTCTTTCCGGGAGCAACGAGAATGGCTAGAGAATAATTTGTCTTTTCATATGCTGAAATGTGCAACACTTTGATCTTCGAATCGCCATCAGCCAAAGCTGGATCTGACGGATAGTTTTCAAATACCAGAATATTATCAAAAAGTTTTGTGTTTGGTGCAAGCTCGCTCCATTGCTGAATATCTGCAAGCGAACTGTATGAGTACTGTTCTCTTTCTATATGCTTTGCCTGAATTGATTTTAGCCAGGAAGTAACCGGCTCATCCTTCTCAATATTTATTCTTACAGGCAGTGTGTTGATAAATAATCCAACGATCTTCTCAACGTTTGGCAAGCCGGGTGGTCTTCCGGAAACCGTGCCGCCGTATATGACATCTTTCTCGCCTGAATATGCCGAGATAACCAAACCCCATGCCGCTTGCATTAGTGTGCTTAGTGTGATCTGGTTCTTTCTTGCAAACTCAATGAGTCTTGAAGTAAAATCTTCAGAGAAGTACTTGATGCCTTCCTGTGTTCCAATTGATTCAGTTACTTCTTTACTTGTAATGACTCCTTTTACATGCGAAGGAGCTCCGAATCCCTTTAGTTCATTTCTCCAGAATAGTTCTGCGGAAACTTTGTCCTGCTTTCCAAGCCATGAGATGTATGATTTGTATGGAATTGGATTTTCAAATGCAGGAGGTTGATTTGTTGAAATGCTGTTGTATGCTCTTAAGACTTCTCCTGTAATGACCGGATAACTCCATCCGTCCATAAGTATGTGATGAAAAGTCCAGAGCAGTCTGAATCGGTCAGGTCCTGATTTGATAAGAATGAATCTTGTCAGAGGTGCCTTCTCCATGTTGAAGAGATTTCTTCTGTCTTCGAGACGGAGTTGTGTGAATCTTTCTTCAAAATCTGCTAATGTTAACTTTGACCAGTCCTCAGTCCTCCAGCTTACATCAACTTCCTTCTCAACTATCTGCACCGGTTTTGGAGTGCCCTTCCAACGGAACGAAGATCGCAATGCCTGATGCCTTGCAATTACAGTCACCCATGATTTACGAAATATCTCAATGTCAATCTCACCCGAAAGATCAAGACAGAATTGTTCAATGTAAGCATCTGATCCGTCATTGTAGAGAGTATGAAAAAGCATACCCTCCTGCATCGGAGTCAGTTCAAGTATATCCTCAATATTTGATTTAATGTCTGTTGTCAAAGTGTCAACTTAAGTTGGTAAGAAGATCATCCAGCTCCTGCTGACTCAGGCCGGAATCGGAAAAGTCAGAAGCTGTAAATGTAGTACTTCCGGAATTTGCGCAATGCTGCAGTATAGACCTTAATGCATCAATATATGCTTCAGCAAAAGATCCGATGAATGAATCGCTGTGTATATTCTTGCTGTATTCAATATTCATTGTAAACTGCGAATCAACTATCATCGAATTCATTTCAATGAGATGCTGCCTTCTTTCATCAGGGACTGTCTGAAGATTAAGTGAATCAATTTCAAATTCCCATCCGCCCGGCGCAAGATCTTTCCTGAATTGTCCTAAATAATTGAAGACGATATACGGGTCAAGTGAATTTACCGAACTGTGATTCAGATAACGAAGAATTCCGTAATGTATTCCTTCCGGAGAATACTTGCTCAGACTCTCTTTGACAGACTTTATCACCTGCGCAATATCTTCTTGATGCTGAATTTCGAGTCTGATTGGATAAATTGAAGTAAACCAACCTACAGTATTCGAAATGTCCATATCTTCAAAAAGCTCATCCCGTCCGTGCCCTTCAAGATCAACAACAAACCTGCACTCGTTCAAAGTCGAGTTTAGTGAGATTGCCAATGCCGACAGCAGCAGATCATTTATGGATGTATTAAATGCTTTGTTGGCATCACCTGTAAGTAAAGCTGTTTCTTCGGAAGTAAGAGAAATTGTCTGTCTCGCGGCCGAGCCGTAAGTGTTTTTCTCAATATCTGTCTGAGCAGGTAATATGCGACTCTCTTCTAAGTTCACATCATTCCAGATTTCAGACTTTTGCATTGTTCCAGCCCGCGATGAATAGTCTCTCAACTTCATGCACCACTCTCTGAACGAAGTACTCTTAGATTGAAACTCAACTTCTTTGCTTGAAGCATACGATTCATAAGCGCTGACAAAGTCGCTTAAAAAAATCCTCCATGAAACTCCGTCTATGCACATGTGATGAATGTTGAAGAGAATTCGGTCAGAGTCAAAGGGCATTCTGAAGAGTGCAGCGTTTATGACTCTGCCTTCATTAAGGTCAAGCAAACTGTTCAATCGATTCTTTTCAACTTGCAGATCTATCATTGCTATGTCCAGTTCCTTTCCGGCAAAGTTGAACTCGGCAAATCCAACGGATGGTATTGTTTCCTGAATAATGCCGGATTCATTTCCATTTAGTTTGAATCTCAAAATATCATGCTGAGCAATCATTGCATTCAGCGCTTTGTCAAGATGCTCTACATCAAAGCCCTTTCTTACCTTCAGCAGGACTGAGTGATTGAAATGAGAAATGTTTTTCAAACCTGACCGAAGAAAACGCAGTTGAACAGGTGTAAAAAATAATTCACCGACAGGAGATTCATTTACCTGCTGAAGATCCTTCGCATCAGCTTCTTTTGAAAGTTCTGCAATCGTCTGAAACGAGAAGATCTGCTTTGGCGTAATGCGTATGCCTTCACGAGCGGCTCTTGAGATGATCTGAATACTCATTATCGAATCACCGCCGAGCTCAAAGAAATTATCATTGATGCCAACATCTTTTATATTAAGCACTTCTTCCCAAATACGTGTAAGAGTTTTTTCGATTGGATCTTTGGCCTCTGTTCTTGATTCACTTTTTCTTTCCTGAAGTTCAGGAGAGGGAAGTTTCTTTCTGTCAATCTTACCGTTAGGCAGATATGACAAAGTTGTCAGAGTTTTGTAATATCCCGGAACCATGTATTCAGGCAGAAATCGTCTTAGTTCCTGTTTCAAGCCGTTCATCAATTCTTCTTCAACTATATCAGATACAAGATATGCAGCAAGAACTTCTCTTCCATTCTTGTCTTTCTTTACATCAACATAAGCATCCCTAATGCCTTCATATTTCTTAATGGCAGATTCAATCTCGCTCAGTTCAATTCTGAATCCACGGAACTTAACCTGATGATCAATGCGTCCGAGATATTCGAGTTGACCTGAATTATTGAATCTTACCTTGTCACCGGTCTTATAAAGCTTGCCGCCACTTTTGCAAATATGATGGTCAATGAATTTCTCGGCGGTCAGTTCAGAATTGTTAAGATATCCGAGTGCAATACCCTCGCCTCCAAGCAGAAGTTCTCCTGCAATTCCGGGAGGAAGCAAGTTCATAGAACTGTCAACTGCGAATGCCTTTATGTTGTAGATGGGTTTTCCAATCGGAACATTGTCGGACTTTTCATTCTTAGAGCATTCATGATATAAAGAGTCGATGGTTGCCTCAGTTGGTCCATACAGATTTACAAGTCGCGTATCCAGTTTTTGGAAAACAGTATCACGGAGTTCACCGGTCAATGCTTCGCCCCCGCTGAAAACAAATTTCAGTGTATTGCATGAGCCAATCTCAGGCTCATTAATGAAGAGCCGCAACAATGAAGGAACAAACTGAACATGAGTAACATTTGATTGCCTGATCAATTGCACAAGATAGTTTGTGTCCATGTGCCCGTCTGGTTTAGCAATAACAAGTCTTCCTCCGTTAAGCAACGGAAGATAAAATTCCCACACGGATGCATCAAAGCTGTAAGGTGTCTTTTGCAAAACAGAGTCGTTGCCTGTGAATGAAGATATGTCCTTCATCCAAAGCATGTGATTTGCAAGCGCTCTATGTGAAACCACAACTCCCTTAGGAGTTCCGGTAGATCCTGATGTATAAATTACATAAGCAGGATCATTAATGCTTCTGTCAGTAATTTCATTGAATGATGTGTCAGAAGAATTGTAATTCTCAGGATCATCCGCAATCAATACAGAAGTATTGTCAACTGCGAAATGCGTCAGCTCTTTACGAGTTATCAGCAACTTTGCCTTCGAGTCATTCAGCATGAACTTTATCCGTTCATCAGGGTACTCCGGATCAACAGGAACATAAGCCGCACCTGTTTTGAGTACTGCAATCATTGCAATAACCATTTCGAATGATCGCTCAATGCATATTGCAACAAGATCGCCTCTCGCAATTTTCAATTCCCTTAAACGAGTACATAAACTCTCCGATCTGGTTCTTAACTCGCCAAACGAAATTGACTCTCCTTCAAATTCAAGAGATACATTCTGCGGATAAGATTCAACTGCTTTGTCGAACAATCTGTCAATCAAATCAACATTAAGTGAAACTGATGTATCATTCCATTTTTCAAGAATCAGCTCTTTCTCTTCAGAAGTGATTATTGAATATTCAGACAGCTCCTTTTCTTTGTTGGATGCAATCTGTTCAAGCAACTGAATAAAATGCTCAGCCATCTTTTCAACAGTTCTTCGTTCAAACAAGTCAGCATTGTATTTGAATGCGCCTGAGAAGACTTCTTTCCCTTCAGCAAACTCTGCCGTAATATCAAACTGTCCTTCCTGTTGTGAGATCTGATAGGGCTTGAGTTTCATGCCGGCCCAATCCACTGTTGCAGATTCATTGCCCGGTACTATAAGCTCCTGAATAGGTGCCTCACCCTGAATTCGCTGAAGTCCAAAGAATGTCTGGAATACAGGACTCCTCGAAGCATCTCTTCCGTGAACAAGTTTTTCTACCACAAGCTGAAAAGGAAGATCCTGATTATCAACCGCATAGAGTACCTTCTTTCGTGTTACTGCAAGAAGTTCCTCAAACGTCATCTCATCAGTGAGCTGTGCCCGAATAGTAACAGGGTTTATGAAATAACCCATGACATCTTCAAATCCCGGAAAGCTTCTGCCTGCTGCAGCAATGCCGGTCTGAATTTCTGTATTAGATGAATGCTTTCTTAGAAACAGCATGTAACACGTAAGCATGAAAGCGAACAATGTTGTGCCGGTTTCCTTCGAGCGTTGCTTAAGTCTTGAAACAAGATCTGCATCAAGTTCAAAATAAACAGTGCTGCCGTTGTAAGTCTGAACAGGTGGTCTGGTCTTGTCAAAAGGAAGTTCAAGATCAGAAAAATCTCCAGACAATTCCTTTGTCCAGTGATCGATCTGAGATTGCGCCTTAGAACTGTTTACAAATTCTTCCTGCGCCGAAACAAATTCAAAATATTGTTTGTCAGTTGACGAATGGGAATCAGCAGAACCATCAACCTCAGATTCATAAAGTTTCCCGAGCACATCCATCATGATCTCAATGGATCTTGCATCCGTTGATATATGATGAATGCATATCAGAAGAATATGATCAGTTGGGCTCTTCGAAAAAAGATCAACCCTGAATACTCTGCCGTTTTCGAGATCAAAAGACTCACGGCTTTTTTCAACAACAACATTTCTGATGGCGTTATCATCTAGCGAAGAAACATCAGTTTGATTTACCATAACTTCCTGATATCCTTGCACAATCTGAACCGGCTTGCCGTCTTCCAGTTTGTAATTTGTTCTCAGCACTGAGTTTCTGTTGACAAGCTTCTGCAAAGCTTTTCTGAGTGCTTCAACATTCAGAGGTGAAATTATTCTGGAAGAGAAGGAAACATTATAGGCAGGACTCTCAGGTGAATTGAGATATAGAAAATACAAAGCCTTCTGCCCGTAAGAGAGGGGATAGACTGCACTGTCGCGATTTGCTTTCTCAAGCAATTGCTTCTTCAGAAGTTGAAGTTTTTCGGCAGCAGAAAGTCCTAGTTGTCCTTTGTCTATACTCAGCGGCATGTCAGTTCATTTCCTTAAGAAGTTTATCTAATTCTTCTTCGGACAGATTTTCCAACCCTGTAAGCAGATCCCTTGCTTTTTCTTCTTCGGATATTTCTTTCACTGAATCTTTCTTGACAGTATCTGCCTTCTTTGAATTGCTCAGCAGCTTCGGAATTTGCTCCTTAAGTTCGGATGAAAGCTGATTGATATCTGTCTCTTCCATGTATCTTACAAGATTAAGGTCAACACCAAGTTCCATGTTGACTCTGTTCTTCAATTCAATTGCCATCAGCGAATCGAGTCCCATACTGCTTAAAGGTATATCCGGTTCAATGTCTTCAGGTTCAAGTCCCATTATGGAAGAAATCAATTTCTTGAAGTAATCCTGAAGCAGTCCGATTTGATCCTGCTCAACTGTGTGTGAAAGCTTCTCTGCAAGACTCTCTCTCACATTCTTCTTTTGGGAGTTTTCAATTTCCGCATTTTCCCCTGATGACATTTCAGAAGTGAGAGAGTTTGTAACAAGAGAATTGTACTTGTCCCAATCAATCTTGTAAACACCAAGTTGAGGCATGTTTGAATCAAAGACTTTTCTCAATGCCTTTAT
>CALEVL010000314.1 GCA_937924675.1 uncultured Ignavibacteria bacterium
TCACCGGTAAGATTCTTCTTCTGCAGTCTTGCAGCAAAAGCGACAGAGGAATCGTGAAGTTGTTTATAAGTAAGTGGAGAAGTCTCTTCCTCTCCGTTATTCAGAAATACATACGCAGGATCATCGGGTTGTGTCTCGGCACGATACTTTAATACATCGTAAAGAGTATCTGCCTGTGGGCTCCTCATTTTTCAATAATTGCTTAAAGTTTTCAAAAAAAATGTAACTGAATTGCTAAGTTGGCTCCAAAGAAGTTTCAGGTCACAGTTTCACTTCAAGACTGTCTAATCCTCTTGAATGCAGATAATTGTGATAATGATATTCTTTGTCAAGCAAGCTGATATTGGGGAATGCACTCAGCAACCTGTTCAATGCTGCTTGGCCTTCTACTTTTGCCATTCCGGCACCTGCACAAAAATGAATTCCGCCGCCGAAAGATAAAGGCATAATATTTTTTCTCTCTATGTCAAACATGTCAGGGTTCTCATACCTTTCCGGATCCCTGTTGCCGGCTCCAAGCATGCATATTATCTGAACGCCCTTCTTGATTTCGAAGCCTCTGATAATCTCATCCTCGTGTGTGCGCCTTCCTGTAAACTGAGCGGGACTGTCGTATCTCATCATTTCTTCAACTGCGTTGTCCATTTTGGTCATATCTTTCAAGAGCATCTCATGCTGTTCTGGATTCTTCAGCAAAGCAAATAATCCGTTTGAGATCAGATTCTTCGGAGCTTCATGCGCATCCATGATCAGAAGAACAAGAGTGGCAATAATCTCCTCACGGTCAGGTTTGTCATCGCCTTCAGAGATAGACAGCATTCTGCTGATAAAGTCATCTCCTGGTTCAGACATTTTGCTGTCAACAATTTCTCCTATGTAACTTTTCATTTCATCAGCCGCCTTGTATATGACCGCCAGATCTTCCTGTGTGAATTGATTCGTAACAACATCAAGCGTCTTGACAAGTTGTGATGCCCACTTATCAAGAATATCTCTGTCCGATTCCGGTGTTCCTAAAAATTCTGCAATGGTCAGCGTTGCAAAGGGATAAGAGAATTCAGAAATTATTTCGGCCCTTCCGTTGCTGAATTTAGCAATCAGATGATCTGCGATTGACTCCATCCGCACTCTCATATTCAGAACCATCCCGGGTGTCATGCATTTATTTATGAAACCTCTGATTCTTGTGTGGTCAGGCGGATCAAGAAAATTTACCCAATGCTGTCTCATCTTTGTAAGCGAATTCATCTTGTCATAGAATTTCGAATTCACTTTAACTTTGCCGAATCTGTTGCCTCTTCCGAATTTCTTGCTGATAAGCACTTTTGAAATGTCATCGTACCTTGTCAATACCCATAAACTCTCTGAAAGAAATCCTGTAGGAGATTCCATGTAATATACGGGACTTTCTTCCCGGAGCATCTTATATACCGGATACGGATCGTCTATGGTTTCACTTGATATGAGTGTCTTAAACAGATCAAATGACTGGTCAATTTTCATCAGAATAATTATGAGTGGTCTTTGTGAATGTCGTTACCAATATCCTTTACATGTAGTGAAACGTCTTCAAACTTTTCCGGAGAACTTAGAATTGCTGCAAGCTTTTCTGCTACTTCATCAGGTGACAGCAAAGCATTTGTCTTCTTGTATTCTATGAATCTTCCGACTTCACTGAAGGCTTCTTCCGAAATTGATCTTAACACTTCCTGCATCTTAGTATCTACAACTCCGGGCATGACAGAAAATACTCTGACAGGATTCGAAGGATGTTTAAGCTTCTGTTCTACATCTATAACTTTGCTCATGATCTCAAGTCCTGCCTTTGAAGCACAATATGTAGCCCATGATTCGATCGGCACCTGTGATGCACCCGAACCGATATTCATTATGATTCTCTTGCAACCGTAGCCCTGATATTGCTTGAGAAACAAGTTGCAAAGGATCGTTGGAGCAACCAATGAAATGTTATAATCTTCCTGAATATTTTCGGAGGAGATCTTTCCCATGTGATTGATCTCCGTAAGTGCTGCAGCATTGTTTATCAGGCAGATCGATTCAGCTTCTCTGACTTCCGGAAAAGTAAATTCCGAGATTGCTTTCAGGTCAGAAAGACTCATTGGCAAGTGAAAATAATTCACATGATTTATGCTTTGATTTCTTGAGATTCCAAGCACAAATGTATTCTCTTTTCGAAGCAAGAGTTCTGAAAGTGATTTCCCTATGCCACGACTAGTACCTGTTATGAAATAGTATTCCAATAGGTTAATGTTATTTGTTATTCAATCAACTGAGATACCCGCAAAATAACGAATTTATCTCTATCAAATTACTTCAAAAATTGTCATTATTAACAAATTTCCCATTGTGAAGATCAATTGTATCTATCTTATTTTATTGGCATTAGTCCCATTCCTCAATTGCGGCAAAGGGAATAATGAGACGAATATTAAGGAAAAGGGAAAGAATAAATTGACTGAACTTCCTGACTCACTATCTTCACTTAAATCATATAGCATTTCTTCCGAAAGCAAGACTGTTATCAAACTGCCAAATGAGCTGAAGGAAATTTCCGGATTAGCATCTACCCCTGAAGGAAGGTTGTTTGTTCATAATGATGAATCAGCTATCATATATGAACTCAACCCGACTGATGGAAGCATAATCAAGAAGTTTGCTGCAGGAAGACCCGCGCTTAAAGATGACTTTGAGGATATTGAATTTGCTGAAGGTACTTTCTATCTCGTAAACAGCAAAGGCGACATTATTGAATTCAGAGAATCGGGAAATGGAGAATATTCTGAATATAAAAAATACAATACGCTTCTTTCATCATCTTACGATGTTGAGGGACTTTGTTATGATATTGAAACAAACTCTCTTCTTCTCGCCTGCAAAGGGTTTTCCGGTTCTCAAGCAACTAATGACAAATCGGTATTCTCTTTTTCACTCAAAGAAAAGAAACTTACCAAAGTTCCGAGGTTTACAATCAAAAGTGAACAAGCCGGAAAGAGGTTTGCACCGTCGGGCATCAGAAGAAACCCTGTTACAGGTACATTCTACCTGATATCGGCCGCAGGAAATTCGATTATAGAAGTTTCAAAGAACGGTGAATTGATTGACCGACAAGAGCTTTCTCCAAATAATCATGAACAACCTGAAGGAATCACTTTCATGCCGGACAATTCGATGTTGATTGCAAATGAAGGGAAATCAAGCAGCGGTTATATAGTCAGATATCCGTATGCAAAATAATCTTTACTTATGCTAAGTCCTTCATATATGTTTAAAGCATTTTCAAGAATATTGTTGATGATCACATCGTTGTTCATTCTTTCTTTGCCAAAGTTTTTAAATGCCGGACCAGCATCTGATTCAGGAAGTTATTTCAGCAGACAAGTTGAAGTAATTGCAGGAACGGGATACGACATTTCGGATATGACAGAGATCTTTCTTGGCGAGCATTGGAGACCACTTTGGATAACTCCATTCAAAGCAGGCGTGCTGGATATGAACAAGTTTGGAGGAGGGATAAAGGCAACTAAGAAGGGCGGGGGACTTCAGACAAAGTCACTTCACTTTAAGGGTAATGACGGAAAAAAATACAAGTTCAGATCAATGGACAAAGATCCAAGAAGTGTCCTTCCGAAAGATTTGAGAAATTCATTAGTTGCTGATGCATTCAAAGATCAGATAAGCGCTTCGCATCCTTATTCTGCAATAATAACATCCAGGCTTCTCGATGAAATAGGAGTAATTAACTCAAAGCCCATTGTGGTCGTACTGCCCGATGATGAGGCACTCGGTGAATTTCGAATGGAGTTCAAAGAACTTCTCGGAACTATAGAAGAAAATCCTTCCGGCGGCAAAGATGGAATCAAAGGATTTGCAGATGCGGATAAAGTTATAGATACATATGAACTATATGAGAAACTCGAGAAGGATAATGACAACAGAGTTGACGCTGTTGAATTTCTAAAGGCGCGTCTGATGGACTTGCTTATCGGAGATTGGGACAGGCATTATGATCAGTGGCTCTGGGCCGGCTATAAGCAAGATGGCATGACAATTTTCAAACCTATTCCCCGTGATCGTGATCAGGCATTTTCACTTTATGACGGATTGCTTCCTATGATAGCAGGCAGAGCAATAACGCAGATTGAAGGTTACGGGAAAAATTATCCGCCAATATATGACCTTTCATTCAATGGAAGATATCTTGACAGAAGGATCTTGCCCGCAGTGGATAAGTATGTCTACGATTCCCTGGCAAATTTTATAAGGGAGAAAATTACTGATGTTGTTGTAGATGAAGCATTGAGACTAATTCCTAAGGAATGGCATAGATTGGGAACAGCAAATCTGAAGGAGCTTATTCTAAGCAGGCGTGACAAACTTAACGAAGCCGCTGAAGAATTTTATGAACTCATAAATGAAGTTGCGGAAATTCACGCAAGCAATAAGAACGAAGAAGTATTGATCTACTGCGGTCCGGAATTAATGAAAGTGGAGGTTTTCAAGATTAAGAAGGACGGAAGCAGATTTCCTGTGCCGCTTTACAGCAGAACATTTGAGCCTGATGTTACAAAAGATATTAGGATCTTTCTTGATGAAGGCAACGATAAAGTTACAATTGACGGAACAGGCATTAACGGAGGAGAAAATTATTCGTACTTTCCGATTGACGTAAAGCTGATTTACGGCAACGGGAAAAAGCAAATCAGCAACAGCGAACTTGCATTCATTGATATTGTTAAGGACGAAAGAAGCAAAACAAACATGAAAGAGAGATTTGAGCCTTCTAATGAAGACAGGGGATATGACTGGAGATTTTCTCCTGTTCTTAATTACAACAGCGATGACGGTGTAATTGTGGGAGGCGGACCTATTCTTTACCGTTACGACTTTGGAGTGAAGCCATTCGATTACAGATTATCTGCAGTTGCTTCATTTGCATTCGGCACAATGGCAGCGCAAGTGGACATTGCCGGTGAATTTTATTCAATACTAAAAGGATTCAAAGTTTCGCCTGAGTTTAATTTTACACAGCTGGGCATAACTCACTTTTATGGAATCGGAAATGAAACACCTTATGATGAAGACAAGGACAATGATGGATTTTATAACGTTGACCAGAATCTTATCAGATTCAAATTTGGAATAGAAAAACAAATTTCAAAGAAAGTGTCAATGAAGATCATTCCATTTGTGCAAAGGGCGCTCACGTTTGATACACCGGGAACGAATCTTAGTCTCTCACCGGATATTTATGGTTTAGGAAGGCTCAGTCTGATTGGCATTGATGGAAAATTCATTTACGATACAAGAAACAATAATGTCTATCCGCAGAGAGGTTTATATGTTCAATTTCTTGGTAATTTCACTCCAAGATTGATGACAAGCTCTTCAAATTTCGGAAAAGCAGGAATTGATTTCAGGGCTTACCATTCAACTGATACGACAAAGGGTTTTGCATTTGCATTCAGAGCGGCTGCAGGAAAGGTTTGGGGAATACATCCTTTCTATGAATCTCTTTTTCTTGGGGGAGTCAATTCCTTGAAAGGCTATTCGAGGGAAAGATTTGCGGGAGACGGATTGATACTTGGGCAGGCTGAAATTAGATTGCCTGTTGCGCTAATTAATATTCTGGTTCCCGGAATAATTGGGGTATCAGCATTCGGCGGAGTTGGCAGAGTATTTGTTGAAGGTGAGGATTCTAAGAAATGGCATCCGTCATTTGGCGGGTCACTTTGGATCTCATACATAAACCGCCTGCTAAATTTCGAATTCTCTGTGGGAAAATCTTACGAAGGTTTGACGCTCTCACTTGGTAATGCATTCTTCCTCTAATATGAACAGGGATTCGAAGGCTCGAGCTGTAAATAAAGGAGGCATACTCGTTGTTGTAACATTGACCGGTGTGGTTGTTGCGGCAATATTCTCACTCATCACTTTCGGATTCAATTATGTTGCTCTCACCAAGGCAATAATCCTGGGAACACTAATTTCATTTGTCAGCGGTTACTTCGAATTATTTGTATTTCCGCGCATGACAAAGAACATGAAGTTCATTTCGATATTGATTGCAAAGACACTCTTCTATGTTCTTGTAATTTCTATCCCGACATTATTGCTTTGGATAATTCATGAAAGCATGGTTAACAGCGAAGGATTCTTTGAAACTCTTACCGGTGAAGATTTCAGGAGATTTATCTTCACAGGAGACTTCAGAATAATTGTGATCTTCTCCTTTACTGCAGGATTTCTTTTGAATCTGTTTGCTCAGATCAGTTCATTGATTGGAAGAAAAGTATTCTTGAATTATCTTTCAGGAAAGTATAATAAGCCCAAAGAAGAGGAAAGAACTTTCATGTTTCTCGATCTTACATCATCAACCGCAATTGCCGAGAAGCTTGGTTCTATTGCCTACCATAAGTTCATGAATGCATGTTTCTATGATATCGACGGACCAATAGTTGAAACAAAAGGTGAGATATATCAATATGTTGGAGATGAAGTGATCGTAAGTTGGATAGGGGAGAAGGCATTCGTAAATAATAACTGCATAGAATGCTTCTTTGGTATCAAGCTTGTATTAAATGAACTGCGGGATAAGTATCTGGCTGAATTTGGAGTAGAGCCATTTTTCAAAGGAGGAATTCATACAGGTCCGGTTGTTGCAGGAGAAATTGGTGACTCAAAGAAAGAGATCGTATTCCACGGCGATGTACTGAATACTGCTTCACGAATTCAGGCAAAATGCAAAGAAGTGGATTCAGATCTGCTCATTTCTGAAAATGTGCAAATGAGATTGTCAAAAGCTATAGACTATGCTGTTGAAGAACTCGGTGAATTTGCTCTGAAAGGTAAGAGTCAAAAAATAAGATTGTTTACAGTGTCGTTGATCAAATAGGTTTGCTTTCTATAAATAAAGAATGGTCTTGAAAATAAGTTGATTGTCTATTCTTGATAGTGATTCTTGGGATAGTCAAACTCCACGAATTTACCATTGCCAATTTCAACATCTTTCCAACTCTCGGCATTGAATCTTGCATGGTAAATTCCACATGTAGGAATGTTTATTATGTCTGTGTTGCATAAAGCATTTGCGAAGTCTGTTATGCCCGGATTGTGTGAAAATAGAAAGACCGTATCAACGTTGTTGCTGATTCTATGTACATTCTCCAATAATCCATTTTCATCTGCAAGATACAAGTCTTCGAATAATTGAATCTGACTTTTCTTGATGCCGTAAACTTCGGCAAATATCTCGGCCGTCATTTTAGCCCTCTCAGCAGTGCTTGAAATCAGCAGATCAGGTGATATGTCTTTGCCTCTCAGTATTCCCGCCATAAGCGGAGCATCATGCTTTCCGCGCTTATTCAGTGTACGGTCATGATCACTGATACCGTGTTCTTTCCAGCTTGACTTAGCATGCCTGACCAGTATGAGTTCTCTTTGCACGAGATTTGTATTAATCGAAAATGTTGATTGGCTGAATCGGAGTCATGGCAAAAGCAATTGCATAAGCCAATACTGAAGCTATTAATCCATACATGAAAATGTTGTAGCATATCCGGAGATACTTGTACTTCCTTCCAAGCACCTGCCCCAGAAAATAGAAATCCTTTATCATGGAGCCGTATAGAAAATCCCGGTCGTTCATCATCTCATTCATTCCCCACTCAAAATCATTGAGTGGCATTGCGTGAAAGTTACCAAAGAACAGAAGATTTGTTCTCTTCTTCTGAATGTCTTCCTTTGTAAATGTGCCTGAGGAATATTTAGGTCTCGTAACCATCACAGCAAAAATTATGCAGACAAGACTGACCGTCAAAAGCATAAATGTCGGAATAATCAGCTGAGGATTTGCATCCAGCTTACGGATTAGCAAAGTTACAATTGCACCAATAATTAGAGTGTTTATGCTGATCATAATATTTGCCTTGCCATCTGCCATTGCGCTAAACTCAACATGAGTCCTCACTGTATTTCTGAACATTGTCTCTATCCCTCTAACACTCTTGAGTTTATCCTCCTTGCGAGACTCAATTTTTTGCTTCTGCATGTCAAGCTTGTCGGTAAACTTCTTGTCTTCTTCAGCTTGTTCGAGTTTCTTTCTGTACTGCTTCTGAAGTTTTACGAGTGCCTCTGCCTTGCGATCATCGAATGCTTTCTTTGCATACTTTGTGAAGTACTTGTGAGTTGTGATAAAATCTATATTGATCTTAAGCCATTCAAGATCTGTGTATTGCTTATTACAGGTTTTCTCCCACTCAACCCGAAGCAGATCAGACTTGTCAAAGAAACTTTTTGTCCCGAGATGGCAAAGGTCTGCATCGCAGATTATTTCATCGAAAAGATTTTGAGGTGATTGCGGATAGCGAGTTGAATTTATGCAGGAAACAACTATTTCGGTTTTGTTCTCAGGATAGTTATTTGCCTTCAGAAATTCTCTTGCAATTTCAATGCTTCGATCTTCATGATTGTCAATTGTTGAAGTGAAACCGGAATCATGAAACCAGCCGGCTATGATAACCGGTTCAAGCTCATCATCTGTAAGACCGGTCTTGCCGCCAATCTTCTTTATTGCATCTACAACTTCTGATGTGTGGGTAAAGTTATGATAAACATGATATGATGGAAGCTTTGTCTTAAGTAGATCAAAAACAAAGTCCGCTGCAAGATCCGTGATGTTTCCTTTATTATGATTCAATTGTCAGATTTGGAGCAAAATACAGAGGCGAGTTAAAAGTTGAAAGTTAAAAGTTGCCTGCCCGTCTCAGACGGGAAAGTTAAAAGTTGCCTGCCCGTCTCAGACGGGAAAGTTAAAAGTTGCCTGCCCGTCTCAGA
>CALEVL010000315.1 GCA_937924675.1 uncultured Ignavibacteria bacterium
AATAATGATCTTCAACCGATAGGACATACTTGCAGAACTATATATTTTATAGCAGAAGGCGCAGCCCGAATATACTACTATAAAGATGGGACAGATATCACGGAGCACTTCGCATTTGAGAATAGCATATCAGTAAGAGTAGAGAGTCTTTTTACAAACAAGCCGTCACGCAAGGCAATTGAAATAATCGAAGATGCTGAAATCGTTGCCATAGATGCGGTTCGTTTGTTCAAGCTCTATGATGAATTCCCGGAAATAGAGAGACTCTTCCGTAAGATCTTTGAAGCAGGTTACGTGGAAACAGTAAACAGATTAGAGAGCATCCAATTTCACACTGCAAAAGACCGCTACAATGCACTGCTGGCAGAACATCCTAACATCCTTCAGAGAGTACCGCTAAAACATATTGCCTCTTACCTGGGTGTTACTCAGGTTACTTTGAGCAGGATCAGAGCTTCCGCACATTGATTATTTAACAAATGTAAAAGGCTACATCAATTCAATCCTGTATTTTTGTGCTATTGAAGAATCATAAACACCGGCATGAAAATTCTAATCATCATCAATGACGCTCCTTACGGAACAGAGAAAGCATTCAATGCTTTAAGGATCGCAAATCAGATAAATAAGGATTATCCGGATGCAGAAGTCAGCATATTTTTGATGGCAGACAGTGTAAGCTGCGCTGTCGCGGGACAAATCACGCCGAACGGCTACTACAACATTGAACGCATGCTCAAACTTTCCGCCAATCACGGAGCAATTATAAAGCTTTGCGGAAGCTGCATGGAAGCAAGGGGGTTGAAGAATATCAAGCTAATAGACAAAGCAGAAGTAAGTACTATGAAAGAGCTTGCGCAAATGGTAATGGAAAGCGACAAGGTACTGACGTTCTGATATGGACAGCATTAAACTTGGTCTGAAAGAAAACAAGCATCAGTTTGCTTTGCTTGTGCTGATAAATGCGTTTGTCGGCGGTATGATCGGAATGGAGCGGACAATTTTTCCGGAGTTCGCAAATCTTGAATTTGGTGTGGAGTCAAAGACTGCAATTCTCTCATTCATTACTGCATTCGGTATTACAAAAGCTCTTACAAACTATCTCACCGGCAGACTTGCCAACAAGTTCGGGCGAAAAAATCTTCTTCTGTTCGGATGGATCCCGGCAATACCAATCCCGTTCATCCTTATCAATGCGACGGACTGGAACTGGGTGATCTTTGCGAACGTACTTCTTGGCGTCAGCCAGGGACTCACATGGAGCAGCACTGTTGTAATGAAAATAGATCTGGTTGGAGAAAAAGATCGCGGACTTGCAATGGGTCTGAATGAGTTTGCCGGATACTTTGCCGTAGGAGTTGTTGCTTATCTTACCGGCTATGTTGCATCTGAATTCGGCATTACTCCATACCCGTTTTACATTGGGATCTTTATTTCCATTACCGGATTTCTGCTCACACTGTTTTTTGTTAAAGACACAAGAAAGTTTGTTCATAAAGAAAGTATTACTGACAACACAGAAAAGTTAGACAATGTATTTCTTGAAACTACATTCAGGAACAAGACATTGAGCTCTGTAACTCAGGCAGGACTAGTGAACAACCTGAACGATGGTATGATATGGGGCTTGCTGCCGATTGTACTTATGGCAATGAACTATGATTCGCAAAAAATTGGAATTGTAGCAGCAGTTTATCCAACAGTATGGGGAGTAGGTCAATTATTCACAGGTAAAATGTCTGACATATATTCAAAAAAATATATGATGTTCTTTGGAATGCTATTGCAGGGACTGGCAATTCTTATGATTCCATTTAGCAAGAGTTTTACAATGATGGTAATTCTCTCTGCAGTACTTGGATTAGGAACAGCAATGGTCTATCCTACATTCTTGTCAGCTATTGCAAGCGCTACGAGTCCCTCTCAAAGAGCCGAAAGTATTGGCACATTCAGACTCTGGAGAGATCTTGGTTATGCAATAGGGGCTGTGATATCAGGAATCACTGCTGATCTTTTCGGCGTTGATTATGCAATCTTGCTGATAGGATTTCTTACAATAGCATCTTCAATGGTGGTCAAGTTCCGTATGCCTGACTCTGCCGACAAGATTGTCAGTTCCGTTTGAATCTCACATTCACAGCGATTCTTCACATTCGATTTCTCATGTTCGAATGAACTCTCTTAGACTTCCTTTCAGAATTAAACCGTTACAACTTTATTACTTTCTTTCAAAGACTCTCTGCCTTAACTTGGCAATAGCCTTCTAAATAATTTATCATCTGTGAAAACTGATAACGACAAAATAGATAAAGCTGTTTTGGCACTTCTTCATCTTACAAGTTTTAAGGAGGACGAAGCAGTTAGAGCTTGGAAGGGACATGACTGGGACGCACTTGACAGGCTTCATGAGAAAGGCCTGATAAGTGACCCAAAGAATAAGAATAAATCCGTGTATCTTTCAGATGAAGGTGTAAAGCTTTCGGAAAGTTTCTTTCGTGAACTTTTCGAAAGCAAAGAATGATTACCGTGAATAACATTTGATCAGCTCTCCTTCATTCAATGAAGCTCTAAAATTCTGGCTCAAGCTCGGCTTCATAAGTTTCGGCGGCCCGGCAGGACAGATTGCCATAATGCATGAATTTCTTGTTGACAAAATGAAATGGATCAGCGAGAAGAGTTTCCTGCATGCGCTCAACTATTGTATGCTGCTCCCCGGTCCTGAAGCGCAACAACTTGCTACTTATATGGGATGGCTGATGCATGGCATTCGAGGAGGCATTGCTGCCGGGTTACTCTTCATTCTTCCTTCGACTTTTATTCTTCTGATACTTAGCATTCTTTATGTCAAATTCGGAAATATTCCCTGGATCTATGCAATGTTCAGCGGACTCAAACCCGCAGTAATTGCAATCGTCATTCTCGCTTTGGTGAAAATAGCAGGCAGAGCTCTGAAGCACTTCTATCATTATATCATTGCCCTTGCGGCATTTGCAGGATTATATTTTTTCAATATTCCATTTCCGATCATAATTCTTGCAGCAATCATTGCGGGAGTAATCATTGCCTTCATTGGTTCTTCGAAAAATGCATCAGACTCGCTTGAGCCGGTTTCAGAAATTCATTCAGAAAGCAATTCGAGCAACAAAACAATCAGCCCAATCAAACTTGCAAAGATCTTCGCAGCGGTTGTTCTTGCGTGGGTGCTTCCTCTCTTTTTGTTCAATGCATTGTCAAATGATTTTCAGTTCTGGAAGAACCTCATTATCTTTTTTACTAAGGCATCTCTCGTTACATTTGGCGGAGCGTATGCAGTGTTGCCGTATGTTGCTCAAGTAAGTGTTGAACAATTCGGATGGCTGACAAAAGCTCAGATGGTTGACGGACTTGCACTCGGGGAAACAACACCCGGTCCGTTGATAATGGTGCTTGGCTTTGTTGGATTTATGGCAGCTTATACAAGTTCGGGAAGTTCTGTAATCGCGGGAGCTGTCGGATTAGCGGCGACAATCTTCTATACGTTTCTGCCTTCATTTCTGTTTGTTCTCGCCGGCGCGCCGCTGATAGAACGAACGCGGGATAATGAGAAGCTCGGAAGAGTTCTTGAGTTTGTAACCGCTGCAATAGTTGGAGTTATATTTAATCTTTGCATCTATCTCGGAGTTGCTGTTCTGTTCCGTAACGGCATTGGCAGTGACCTAAACATTCCATCAGCAATTTGGATGCTTGTCTCATTGATTGCATTAGGGAAGTATAAGGTGAGCATAGTGAAATGGATCTTTGCAAGCGCCGTTTTTGGAATTGTACTTTACCTAATTGGAATTTAAAATAGCTAATAATCCTAACTTTCTCATGATCACGAATATAAAATTCATTCTTACTTTTCTTTTGCTTTCGAATCTGTGCATTGGTTCTCCATCATTTGATCCTAAAGAAATCGAAGGTGTCTGGAAAGTTGACCTCCGGCCATCACCCGATGCTGAGGAGTACTTCAAAGACTTTGAAGTAATTTTTACTGATGAGAACACAATAAGTGGTAAGTTTTATGACACACCATTTGAGAACGGGAAAGTCAATGACCAATGGGGACGCTTGTGGTTTGGTTTTACTACCTCCGACATGTCCGGCACCTATTTCCATTCAGGATATCTTGAAAACAGCACGCTTTACGGAACTACATATTCTGCAGGAAGAGGTTTTCTAATGCCATGGACTGCAAAAAGAAAAATAAACTGAATGCCAAATGTTATGGAATGAATTTTACGAAAAGATGATAATGGAACCAAGGGCAGCTTTGGTAAGAGCGCTTGACTATTTCTCTAAACATCCTCCAATCAATAGAGCTGCATACGATCTGGGATGCGGCAACGGCAGAGATTCAAACGCACTGCTGAGTGCGGGTTGGAATGTTACTGCTGTTGACAGCGAACCTGCCGCAGAAGTATATCTTAAGAGAAATATAGATAAGGAACTTTACAAAAATCTTGATTTCGTTTGCAAATCTTTTGATGAAATTGATTGGAAGACTGTATATCTGATAAATTCTAGTTACTCACTGCCGTTTTGCAACAAAGAGTCATTTAGAGATGTAATGAACTCTATTGCGAATTCCATTTCTCCCGGCGGGTTATTCACAGGAAACTTATTTGGAGACAGGGATGAGTGGAAAGATAAGTCGCTCGTTACCAAGCAGGAAGTATTTGAGATATTCAGTGGCTTTGATATACTGTTTTTCGAAGAGAGTGAAACTGATGGTCCAACAGCAATAGGAACGGATAAGCATTGGCATATATTTGAGATCACGGCTCTAAAAATATAAGGACCTTGATCATCTATTGAAACAAGACAAGGAAACTTTCAACTTTTAACTTTCAACTTTTAACTTTCAACTTTTAACTTTCAACTTT
>CALEVL010000316.1 GCA_937924675.1 uncultured Ignavibacteria bacterium
GGAGAACTGTTACATATTGAAAACAGAAGATCTGATTTTATAGAAAATATTCACGAAGGTTCAATACTTGACAAATATTTTGATACGAGCAACGAACAGATCAAACTTGCTTATACAAGCATAATGGGACTTTCATTGCTGACTTTTACAGTAACAGGTTTCTGGTTGTGGTACGGCCCGAAGAGAATGAGAAAGAAACCTCCAAGAGCTTAAGCAGCTTTGAGAATAAAGATTCAAGTTTACTTAACTGACCTACTCTCCAATTCTTTTAAAAATGTATCCGCCTTTCTCAGCTCCCCATACTTGTTTTCCGTCTTTGTCATAACCTCTGTCCCAGGTTTTTAATCCTTCTGTATCAATTCTGACTTCGGAGGTTGCATATGATGCGCCTCGCAGTTCGCTTGGGCAATCCGCTCCGCGGGTTCCGCCGGTGAATGATCCGTCATCTGCAAGACTAAGATATACAGTGCACCCGACTTTCTTCTTCAGAGAATCGGGAGAGAGTTGAGTTAATGGATTGTCATTCTTCCAAACTCCGGCAAATCTTAGAGGATCTTCCATTTCATAAACTTCGCTGATGAAACTCCCGTCCTTCAATTGATCAACCCTGTAAACCCTTTGTCTGTAAGGCTTTTCTTCCATCTGTGCAACCGCCTGTTCAACGTAAAGCCAAATGCCGTCTGTTCTGTCATTCCATATTCGCTTCATATGAAGCCGGATGTCATAGTAGTCGGAATCATTCAGTGATTGTTCCTCACTGCTGAATGAACCTTGCATCAATGCAGCAAGCGCATTTATGTCTGGCTGCTTGATGAGCGGAACTTGCTGAGATCTTGCTTCACAAGTCGCAAGGATTATGATAACGAGAAAAATCAGTTTTGAAAATCTTTTCATTTTTTCATAATAAATTTGAAAAGCAGTTACACAGAGATACACAGAGATACACAGAGTTACACAGAGTTCCACTGAGAGTAAATAGGGAAAGAATTCCTTAAACAAAAACTTAAGCATGAATCTTCTGAGTAACTCTGTGTAACTCAGTGGATTTCAGTGAAATCTCAGTGGAACTCTGTGAAACTCAGTGGAACTCTGTGAAACAAAATAGAACAATGAGATTATTTCAGAAGCTTTTTCAAAGAGAGGTTCTTAGCCTTCGACTCATCTCTGATCTTCTCCTTGAACGCAATTACTTTACGCAAGATCTTCTCATCCGAAGTGGCAATGATCTGCGCAGCAAGAAGTGCTGCATTTCTTGCGTTGTTGATAGCAACTGTTGCAACCGGCACACCATAAGGCATTTGAACGATTGATAAAAGTGAATCAAGTCCCTCGAGTGCTTTCGTCTCAACAGGCACACCGATCACCGGTATTGGTGAATATGCAGCGCTCATACCGGGAAGATGTGCTGCCCCGCCTGCTCCGGCTATAATCACTTTTATTCCGCGCTTGTAAGCATTCTTAGAATACTGTGCCATTAAGTCGGGAGTTCTGTGCGCCGAAGTTATTTTGACTTCGTAAGGAATCCCAAAATCATCGAGCACGTCTGCCGCTTGTTTCATAACGGTCATGTCTGAATCAGATCCCATTATGATTCCTACCAGGGATTTGTTCTTAGTCTTCATAATCTTTCTATGATTAATAATGTCAGATCATCGCGCTGATCGCTTGCTCCGCAAAATCTCTTAACATCTTTTACAATACCGTCTAGCAATTCCTTTGCACTCTTTGTTGAGTTTGCATTAAGGAAGAGTTCAAGATTCTCAAGTCCGTACTCATCCTTCATACTGTTCATTGCTTCGTTCACTCCGTCAGTATAGAGAATGATCTTGTCTTTCTTCTTGAAATCAAATGTAACAAGATTGTCCGTATCGTCTTTATCTACGGTTCCCATAGCACCAAGCGCAATGCCGTGTTTTTTTATTCTGAATATCTCTCCTGTCTCTCCGGAGATTCTGTAAGGCGGCAGATGACCTGCATTGTAAAGGCGGCATTTGCTGTCTGAAGTATCTATGATCGCAAGCACTGCCGTTACAAACATTTTGCGGCTCTGTGTTTTGCGGATCATCTTGTTAAGTTTCTCAACAACAATCTTTGGGTTCGTCGTATCATCGAGTATCAGGTGCATTGAACTTCTTAATGCAGAAAGCATCAGACCGCTTGCAACTCCGTGTCCCGAAACGTCACAGATAAAAACTCCTGTTTCATGTTCGGAGATCTTGAAGTAATCAAAGTAATCACCTCCCACTTCGCTTGCCGGCAAAGAGATTCCCGCAATGCCAATATCATTGATAACCGCTTCGCCTTTTGGAAGCATAGAAAGCTGTATATC
>CALEVL010000317.1 GCA_937924675.1 uncultured Ignavibacteria bacterium
GGCCTGTCCGCCGTCATTCGCTTCAAGTGAGTAGTAATTCGACAGGCGGGCGGGTAGTTTTTCGGAACCTAATATTTTCTAACTTTCCATTTTGATTTCGAAAGAATTTTCTAACTGCAAGAACGTTTTGGACAGCAGTGTTGCATATGTTAAAAGGGAAACGGGAATTGTCTTCAATTTTTTTAAGGTTTGAACTACCTTACTTCGGTGATGAATAATACAGCTTACATAGAAATAATTGTCAATGGCCAGAAAGGTAACATACCACTGTCGCCGGATAATTTTGATATTAAGGAAATCAAATTACTTTTTGAATCAGTCGAGAACTTACTATTTCCTGAAGCGAAAAATTCCAGACCGATAATAAGTTATGAAATAGAAAAAAGTTCGGTAAAGAATATATTCAAGACAACACTGCAATACATAATAGGCATAAATGCTGTCTTGCAACAGATACCTGAAGTTGGAAACATTGACTTCCTTGATGTGAGAACTGCACATTCAATTGAAGCAATTCAGGACTATGCAAAGGAGAAGGATTATTCTATAATGCTTACAACATCTCTTGAAAACAGAGCTGTACTAATAATAAATAGTTCAACAAACTATTATAGAACAGATAGTCTTTGGGCAGATTCGGAGTACTATTTATTTGGAAAGATCACTAATGCCGGAGGGAAAGACAGAGCAAACATTCATTTATTCACAGATGAGTTTGGTACATTGCGAATAACTACTCCCATTTCTTATCTCGATGCATATCCCGGTAATTTGTTATACAAGAAATTTGGGGTGAGAGTTAAGGCAAAACAGAACATCAAAACCGGAGAATTGGATCCCGGCACTCTTGTATTCATTGAGTTGGTAGATTATGAAAGAAGTTATAATAGAGATTATCTAAGTAAGATAAGAGATAAAGCAAAGTCAAATTGGGTAGGCAAAGTTGATACCGCAGAATGGCTAAATGATGTTAAAGGAGAATATGATACCTGAAGCTGTTCTACTCGACACTAGTTTCTTCATAAGATTATTAGATGAGAAAGATTCTCTTAACAAGAGTGCAGATGAGTATCTGAAATTCTTTTTGGACAACGAAGTTGAATTGATGTTATCTGTCATTTCAATTGCAGAATACTGCGTCTATGGTGAAGTTACTGAATTGCCTATGAAATATCTGAGAGTTATTCCATTCAACATAGACCATGCTATTAAGACAGGCGAGTTTGCCTCAGTTCTATTCAAGCAAAGAAAATCAGGTGCAACGATTGACAGGAGATTAATTCAAAATGATGTTAAGCTGTTTGCACAGTGCGAGATTTTGAAAAGCGTTGGTGCATTTATCACATCTGATGCAAGGAGCAGGACAATTTTTGAAACTCTCAAGGTTACTAATTTGATTCGGTTTGATTTTGTGGATATTAGCACACCCTGTAATGAGACATTTGGAACTCTGGGGCTTAGCTAATTGGAATTTCGTAATATATTCTAATTCATTTCGATATAGCAGTATATTTCATCTTGTAACAGATAGAACAATTCCTTTTCGATCCAACAATTTTAAGATATGGAGTTACTGTAAGTGATTTCAGTAGTTTCTTGCGGAGATTGATTTCGCCAAATATGTGACGGGCTAAAGAAAATCTTAACAAGTAAGCCGTATAAATTTATGAATCACTATTTGACACAAAACTTTTCACAGAAGTAACTACATTTCACAAAAATTTATTTGAAGAATAATTAGGATAAAGACATGGGTTACCCTTTATTTAACAACTACACATTATTCAGAGCATTGTCTAAGCCTGTTAGAATTAATGGCAACGCGGGTCATCACGGCCTAGATGAATTGAAATTTGAAAGGGAAAATGTATTAAGGGCTCTCGGTCAATTCAAACTCTTTGCATTCCTATTGCATGACCCCGAATCTCATCCAGAATTTGATGCTTATTTGAACCACGTATTTTCTGAGCTGGACATAATGACAGGAGAGCGCTTGCTATTCTTTGCATTGGTGAATCCCGGCAGAGCGTGGCTTGAGAGGAGAGAACAACTTCCGTTTCATCAGCAAGTAAGGAGGTTTGAGCACACAGCAAGCCAATTGAATATCGAGCCGTTGTTTACTTCTGATCCATCTGCATCAGCTTTTGCCCTTGCATGGGCATTAGGAATACCGGCAGATGATCTTCCGGTATTGATTGTTACTACCAACTTGCAGGATCGTAATTATTTGTGCGCAAGCACATCTGTGCATAAGCTAAAAGATCAGTTGAATAGCTTAAGTTTTATTTCTCGCATGCGAAAAATGGAGAATGTGGAACTGTCAAATGAATTGATGATGATACAAGGATTTGAAGACATTCGTGATTACCAGCAGACATTAGAGATACCGTATCTTGACAGCAGTCTTGCTGATACTTTGAGCAGTGTATTAAGTTTTGTTTACTGTGCTGAAAAGATAAATGATTGGGAGTATAGATCAGCCAGGCTCCAAGTTGAGAAAGTGCTTAATAACCTTCAGAGAAAGATGAATAGAAGGAAAAGTGAACTGGAAGAGAGTGAAGTAACTTTTAGAGAAGTTGAGAACATTGGAGTTCAAATTGGAAATCTGATCTCTATACTAAGTAAGAGACATTACGAAGAGGATACTTTGCTCGGGATTCATAAAAACCTTCTTGAGAAAGATTCATGGCGGATGCTTACAACTGCTATGAACGTAAGAGATTACTTAAATAGAAATCATAGAATTGGTTCGCATGAAATGACATCCGGTGACTTCTCACCCGCAGCAATATGCTTTGCAAAATTTTTCGAGAGAGAAGTTAATCTATCATTCGTGCATTGGATCAGAAAGTACCTTGGTGTTCATTTGCCAAGATACTTTGACAGGTACGAGCCTCTTCTTAACGCTACATATCTTCCGGATAACATGGGATACGCGGATCCCAATCCTGTAAATTTTAATCAGGGAAATTACAACAACTGGAGACCGCCGAGTCTAGGTCAGTCAAGGATATGTGTTGATTCAATCAGCCGGAAGGAAGTATTTGAAACAAACTTTCATTACGCACGAATGAATGTGGTCAGGGAATTCGTTCATCAATGGCGTGAACTTAAAGAAATTAGAAACAGTGCGGCACATCCAAGAATACTGAGCCATACAGAACTCGAAAAGATGGTGAGTATCTTGACTGAAATGAATCATGCTCATATTTTCAGATCAATGCATGAGATGAAGAGCAGGTTCAGGATTTGATGCTTTGGTTCTGAATGAAATTGATGAAATTGTAACAGAAGTCCGGATTGTAAATGAGAGATAAGCAAAATTAATTAATCACAATAGTACCGAAATTTTAAGAAGGAATTGTTCGCCCCCTGCCGGAGTCTCCCGCTCTTTGGGACTCCGGCGGAATGTATAATTCAAATTATTTTTAAAACTTATGAAAACATTCTCACTCACTCTCTTCGACGGTCATCCGATCATCGAAGACAACGGCAACACAATTCTGCTCGACACCGGCGAAAGCGTGCCCGCAGCTTATGATTTCATTCACCTCTCCCCCCGGCCCCCTCTCCTAAAGGAGAGGGGGAGGTCGAAAACACCCCCCTTTGTAAAGGGGGGCAGGGGGGTTGTCTTAAATCCTATGCGAATGAATAAGCATAGGAATATCTTTGCTTGATGTTTTTTGAATTCATGAAATGGATTCCTCGCCGCTCCCGGAATGACAAGTGAAGTAGTATGATCAAACACACTTAATTAACCGAACCGAACTTGTCATCCTGAGCACCGCGAAGGATCCACAAAGCAGATGATTTGACAATGTGAAAGTTCAGCATTGAGTTTTCAACTTTGACAGCGGTGGGTAGGTTTACATATGGATTCCTCGCGGAGCCTGCCCCGTAAGGGGCTCGGAATGACAAAAAGGGTTTGTGATTCTAATGTCGTTGCACAAAGC
>CALEVL010000318.1 GCA_937924675.1 uncultured Ignavibacteria bacterium
TCAGCGGGGACGAAATTATACGGATGTGTGCAATGAAGACGATTGACTGGAGTAAGTTGTTGGTGACCCTCACTTCGTTCGGGAACACCAACAACGGCGGAAAATTCATCAGACAGAAATTAAATTACATGCATAAGAATCTGGTTTCGGGCAAGTGGAAGTTGGTTGAAAATTATCTTGATTATCAATACTCAAGTGCTCGATTTTATGATTTGGGGGAAGTACCGGGCTGCAAGTTGTTTCATTACGCAGACATGAGATCCGCTGAGTCCCCTTTGAAATATTAGAATGAGATTGATAGTAAACAAAGCGGGAGACTCAGCGGGGACGAAAAATATTAGAATGAGATTGATAGTAAACAAAGCGGGAGACTCAGCGGGGACGAAAAATTTCTAATTTCTAATTTGATTACTTGTCGGTGAACTCGCTTTGCTCGGAACACTAACAAGGGCGAAACAGCTGGGGGTTTGTGAACACGTAGGAAATTTCTAATTTCTAATTTCTAATTTCTAATTTCTAATTTGATTACTTGTTGGTGACCTCGCTTTGCCCTGAACACTAACAAGCGCGAAAAATCAGGCAATTGTGGCGGCAAACCGTTGTCTGCAATGATTTAACAAAATAATGCAAACTGATAATTAAACATGAAGGCTACAATCACATCAATGGAATTAAAGGGTCCGCTCAAATTTTTTGCACTATCTTCAATGGCGCTAAGTATTGTTAAACAACTTAGAACAACTAACTGTAAGGACTTCAAAAAAAGAGGGCTATGGACTAAACATTATACAATGACGTTGTGGAATAGCGAAAGTGAGCTCAAAGAATTTGCTCACAGCGGTGCGCATTTAGACGCTATGAAAAAAAGTAGGGATATCGCCAAAGAAATAAGAATATTAACCATCGACACAGACACTCTTCCTTCCTGGGAAGAAGCTAAAAGACTTTTGGAAAATGCAAAAGTACTGATCTTTTAGTTCTCGTGATCATAGCTTGCAGTAAGATAATTTTCTCCAAGCTCTCAGATCCCGCTTCTGAGCACATGTTTACAGTACAATTGTTTTCGCAAATGCAATTAACAAATATGTAATATCTTGGTCATATTGTTTATACTTGCAATGATGACTTTCTCAAGCCGGGGCTTGGGAACGAGTAGAAAAACGTAACAGTACTTCATCGGGATGTGGATTCTTCGCTTCCTGCCTGCAGCAGGCAGGCGCTCAGAATGACAAACGGGGCTTGTGAATCAAGTGCCTTTGCTTGTTAGAATCGTAACCATTCATCATCAGGATGTGGATTCTTCGCTTCCTGCCTGCAGCAGGCAGGCGCTCAGAATGACAAATAGGGTGTGTGAATCGAGTGTCACTGCTTGCAAAAATCGTAACCATGCTTCTTCAGAATGTGGATTCTTCGCTTTGCTTAGAATGACGAACGGGGCTTGTGATTCTGGCATTGTTGCTTGTAACATTCTAATCACATTTACCGTGTGCCTAACACTTTATAGTTATCTTAGTCAACAAATTTTGTCATTTCGAGCGAAGCGAGAAATCCATTCACATCTTAAAACTGTGATACATAAGAATTTGGAGATTAATTCTTGAATTCTCAGAACGTAAAATAGATCATTGTCTTCAACGAGAACAACTGTGCTTCCGGCGCCTTGTCAAGTGCAAGAGCAGTTGAATTATCTCCGTCAATATTGAAATAGCTGTACTCAAGCTCTGTGTAACCTGACATATAATCGCTCAGCATGTATTGTGTTCCTATTCCTACTCTGAAACCGTTGAGCCATTCTGTCTTCTCCACTGTTCCAAGATACACATCGTTTGAGTATTCATTGTATCCTGAATAAGCGTAGAACTCCCTGATCTTTTCGTACCTTTCATTTGTATATTGAAATGCAGGACCTCCTTTGATGTATGCATCATATCCGGATCCTCCGGTCAGAAATAATTTCAGGGTAACAGAAACAGGGACCGCATATAATTGCGCGTAATCATTTCTGTCAAGATAATCCCGCCCACCTATTGTGCCTGATGTGAATTGAGGATCAACCCGCCCGTTGTAATGAAACAGAAAGGATGCTTCAGACTCGATCGCAAGATAATCGCTTACATAATAACCTGCAGTTAGGTCAAATTGCAGCGGAGACCAAATGGTGTAATCATAGTAATCATCATATCCATAGTTGTAACTGTAAGAATCATAGTAATAAGAAGTTGGCGCGAGAACTCTCATTACATAAGCCTGACCGAAGTATCCGCCCAAATAACTTGAGATGGATGTACCGGTGCCAAAATAAACTTTGCCTTCATTGCCGTATCCGTCCTGCGCTGCAATTTGCCCGGCACTTAGGAATATCAAAAATGCTGAAACGAAAATCCTTAAACTTATCAGATGGGTCCTTGTAAGATTCATGATCAGTTATTTCATCAGTAGCATTTTTCTCGCAACAAAATTTTCATCGTTGGTAAGCTTGTAAAAATATATCCCGCTCGGCAAATTCATCCCATCGAAAGTAATTTCATAACTGCCGGGATTCAATTCTTTGTCCAATAAGCTTGCTGCCCGGTTTCCTAATGCATCAAATACAATGAGTTCATACATTGCTTGCTTAGTAACATCAAACTTTATTACAGTTGACGGATTGAATGGGTTAGGATAATTTTGCTGAAGATGAAATGTCCCTGTATTAGTGCTTTGATTTTCAACTCCCTGAATAATGCCTTCAGTAAACATCCAGACACCCCCTGATGTTGAACCGCTTGCACCAGCGAGTACTTTCAGGACATTGTTGAAATTCACGGTCAGTATTGGTGTGACACTTAACGTAAGATTATGATTAGCGAAGTTTGCTCCGCCGTTAGTTGACTTGAATACACCGCCGTTACCTGCGGTAAAGATTGAATTATCCAATAGTGCGGGAGCAACACCTCTTTGGGCACCGGAAAGATTGCCCATTGTGGTCCAGGTCAGTCCGTTGTTAGTTGATTTGTCGAAATTGTACGGAGCCGTTGTAGTGATCATGTATATTATGTCATTGTGATCATCGTGAGCAAGTCCGTAACCGTTTTTGCCGGGGTTAAGATTATTGCTGAATGTCAGTCCGTTATCAGTTGACCTGTAACATCCGATGCCTGTGCCGCCGGCAGAGGAAACGCCAACGTAAACAATATTAAGACTGTCTTTATCAACTATGACCGGCAAACAGTTTAGTCCTGTTAGTGCAGTCTCGGTAAATGTCTGTCCAAAGTCAGTACTCCTGAAAAATCCGGAAGAAGTTGTAACAAACACATGCCCGCCGCTTCCGCATTCGACTCCCTGAGTATTCTTGTTGTTGAATACAGAAATCGGAATAACTGAGAAGTTTACGCCGTTGTTTGTGGATATCAGCAGGCCGTTTGAGAAATTTGCAACATAAATACTTCCCGATTCATCAAAACCAAAATCCCACATGGTTGCACCTGTACCTGTATAAATAGTATCCCATGAGTTGCCTCCGTCTGTTGATTTCCAAATCCGGGAATTATTTCCGGTCAGACCGCCCGCGTAAATGTCACCATTCATATCAATTTTGTCATCCTTTGCAAGAGACCATACATTCCTTCCGTTAAGGGTTTGAACCCAATTCTGCGCGCTGCACATGTCTGCTGAAAGCATGACAAGTGCAAATAGAACGATGAATGTTTTCATGATCGTGAACTTTAAGTTATTCAAAAATTTCATCAAACATCTCAAATTGACCAGAATACAATGACATGCAATCGTTTAACTGATTTACAAAATTACTGCAATTCATTTCTTAATCAAATTAAATTGTTTGTATGCCTGAATTGCTGTGTGGAAATACTCCTTCACTTTTCTGATGAATACTCACCTGTTACAAAATTCAGGGCAGTGAACGATGGGGTATGAATTGTGCAAACCAACTAAATCCATTACTGTGGAATTTACGGATGCCAGAATCAGATAGTTTGAAGATGATAAAGCTAAAAATCATTAATATGTGACAATTTGGGTAAGAAATGCACTCTTTAAACTTTTCCCGGCATATACGAAGTTTTTCTACACACAAAAAGAACATTGTCCAATTTTGCCACACTTCTATTTCCGGAAGCCAGATTCAAACTCATTAAGTGCATATTTTTTTGTGGCACTGAAATTGTCTTTAAATAGGTCATGAAAACGACTAACAAATTCTTCATTAATAATAATACTAATAATACTGTCATGAAAAGATTATTACTGATTGTTCTAGCCCTGGTAGTTCTATCTGAAATGTCTTACGCAGCACCAAGGGCAAAAATTGTCAATCATGCAACAAATCAAGAGATGCTAAAGACAATACCTGCACTGGCTCCGGATTCCACAATTGCAACCGGTTTGGTTACTGTTGGAAGAGGTCAGTATGTTTATCTGTCTGTGTTTAATTTCGGTGATACGGCAGGTATTTCAAGCCAGACCTGGACCTTCGTCTCAAGACCGGCAGGTTCAAATGCAACACTTGTATCAATTCCTGAACTTGGATGGTACAAATTCAGAGCCGACTCACTCGGTGAATTTGAAATAAAGGTTTCAATAGTTACTTCAACCGGCTCCAAAGATACTACGGCAAAGATTTATGCATCTAACTTTACCGGCTTTGGTAATTTCTCCGGACAACCAACTACTTATCCTAAATGTATGTCATGCCACGGTGGCATGCCGGAGTTTCAGGAAATTTTCAACAGATGGAAAGTAAGTGGTCACGGTACGACTTTCAGCGAGATGATTGACGGAGGACCGGCTTCTTTCAATACTTCCTGTATGAAATGTCATACAACTGGTTACGACAAGAATTTAGTAAATGACAACAAAGGATTTGATGATGTAGCAAGAACCCTCGGATGGGTTTGGACTCCTCCACCTGCACCGGGAAAATGGAATAACCTTGTTACAAACTATCCTGATCTAGTGCCATTAGCAACAGTTGGGTGTGAATCCTGTCACGGAGCAGGAAGCGAACATGCAAGATTCGGCGGAGATACAAACAGGATAGCAGTAAGTTATTCCTCAAATTCTTGCAGCAATTGCCACGGCTCACCATGGAGATACAGCACTTATCAGCAATGGGAAAATTCAACCCACTCCCAAGCCGTTTTTGAAGGAAGAAACGTAGCAGCAAGTTCAAGGAATACACTCAGTGACTGTAACAGATGCCACGATGGTGAATCACATGTTGATTATACAAAGAACAGACTGGGAACACTTAATCTTACACTCGCCGATCAGGAAGTACTTGGCTGTCCGACCTGTCACGATCCTCACGGCAATACTAATGACTATTCTTTGAGAAATAATCCTACAGGTTCTGATACACTTTCAAACGGAGTTTCTTATGCATTTACAGGTAAAGGCAAGACCTGTATTTCCTGTCACCAGGCAAGGCAAAATAACAAGACCTACATTAGAGCAGGTGGTTCTTTCTCAGCTTTCTGGGGACCGCACGAAAGTCCGCAGGGTGATATAGTGCTCGGAACAAATGCAGCAGAATTTGGCGGACCATATATAACCGGTTCACACAGAAATATTGAGGGTGCCTGCGTAGGTTGCCATATGACGCCGACAACAGATACAGGTACTGTAACAAGAGACAAAGTTGGCGGACACACAATGAAGCTTCATGATGAGGACTCTGATTTTGATCACATGGCAGCATGTCAGAGCTGTCACCCGGGTGTAGCAAGCTTTGATGATTTTATTGCCCCGGCTGATTTTGATGGAAATGGTACTACTGAATCATGGAGAGCTGAAGTTGCAGGTTGCGTAACTAATCTCAGAATTGCATTGCCACCTGTTGGTGTTGACTCAGTTGCATGGCAGTTGATAGCTCAGGATTCAAGCAATATAAATCTAAGGAAAGCCTATTGGAATTATCTGATGGCTATCAGAGAATCAAGCCGTGGACTTCATAATCCATTCTTCGAGGTTCAGTTCCTGCTTGCTTCTAAGAACGCAGTTGTGGGAATAAACCAAACAAGCACAGAGGTTCCGGGTACATTTGAAATGTCACA
>CALEVL010000319.1 GCA_937924675.1 uncultured Ignavibacteria bacterium
CAATTCTCAATTGCCCTCAAGATATTTCTTCAGCTCTTTTTCCCATGCCTTGTCAATTTCTATAGCTGACAGAAAATCCGCTCTCGCCTTTTCCATGTTGCCTAGCTGCATGTAAATCAGCCCCCTGTTGTAATATGAGATGTCATCTGACGGATTCTGCTTGATGGAATTGGAATAATCTTTTATAGCTTTTTCTGACTCTCCGATTGCCTGATAGAGCGAAGCACGATTGAAATATGCATCAGAGGAATTCTCACCGTTCTTAATTGCTTTGGTGTAGTCGGATATTGCTCCTGTTGTATCCCCCGTCTTCTCCAGTATTATGCCGCGCTTGAAGTACGCTTCTCCAAATTTGCCGTTAATGTCAATTGCTGATGTCAATTCTTTCAGCGCCTTCTCATTATCAAAATAAATTTCATATATGAGTCCTTTGTAATAATGAGTGAGATAATCATTACCTTCTGAATTCAGAATCTCCATGAAGAATTTGTTTGCAGCATCAAAGTCATCGCTGTAAAAACTCTTCTTTCCGTTTTCGAAGATTTCTTCCATTGTCTGTGCCGGCACTGAGCCGGTCACAAGCAGCATAAATGCCAGTGCAAATAATTTTTTCATTTTAAATACCCCTTTAAGAATTTACCTGTATAAGATTCCTTAACCTCAGCCACTTCTTCCGGCGTGCCGGCGGCAACAATCTCTCCGCCTCCGTCGCCGCTTTCTGGACCGAGATCGATAATGTAATCTGCACATTTTATTACTTCGAGATTGTGCTCGATCACAATAATTGAATTTCCTTTTTTGATCAGTTCATTGAAACACTTCAGGAGTTTGGCAACATCATAGAAATGCAAACCGGTTGTAGGTTCATCAAAAATGAACAGTGTATGCCTGGATGATTCCTGAAATGTAAGATGATATGCAAGCTTTACACGTTGGGATTCTCCGCCGGAAAGTGTAGTTGCAGATTGACCAACCCTGAGATAACCTAGCCCTACATCATCAAGGACCTTGAGCTTGTTTACTATTTTCGGAAATGGCTTGAAGAACCTTATTGCCTCTGACACCGTCATCTCCAATACTTCACTGATATTCTTTGTCTGTCCTTCAACACCTCTAAGTCTGATATCAAGAGCTTCAGACTTGTATCGCTTCCCGTGACATACTTCGCATTCCAATATTATATCTGCCATAAATTGCATCTCAATCTTTATGATGCCGGTTCCCTCGCATGTTTCACATCTGCCGCCCGGAATATTAAATGAAAAATATCCTGCATATAGATTCTTTCTCCTGGCATCCGGCGAATCTGCAAATGCTTCCCTTATTGCATCGAAGGCTTTGATGTACGTTATCGGATTGCTTCTCGGTGTCCTGCCAATCGGATTCTGATCAACCATTTCAACAGCATCAACATGTTCAATGCCATCTATGAAATCATGCTCGCCGATTTTTTCAGAATGTGATCCTTCAAAATGCTTCTTAAGCTGTGCATAAAGGATATTATTGATCAGTGTGGACTTTCCGGATCCGCTGACGCCGGTAACACAAGTAAACATGCCCAGCGGGAATTTGACATTGATGTCTTTCAGATTGTTTTCTCTTGCACCTCTAACAGAAATGTGCCTTGTATTAATATGTGGCTGCCTTCTTAACTTAGGCACTTCAATCTTTGCTCTTCCGCTCAGATATCTTCCTGTAAGTGATGCACCGTCTTTCAATATTTCTTCGTATGTGCCGTTAAATATTACTTCACCTCCCTTCTCGCCTGCAAAGGGCCCCATGTCAACAATTGCATCGGACTCTTTCATCATCTCTGCATCATGCTCGACAACGATCACAGTATTGCCTATATCACGCAGGGATTTCATTATGTTTATGAGCTTGTCATTGTCTCGAGGATGAAGCCCTATAGAAGGTTCATCTAAAACATAAATAGATCCAACTAAGGATGAACCAAGTGAAGTCGAAAGATTGATCCTTTGTGATTCTCCGCCTGAAAGAGAATTTGCAAGCCGGTCTAAAGTGAGATAAGTTAGTCCAACATCATTGAGATATTTGAGTCTGAATATTATCTCTTCGAGAACTCTTTCAGAGATTTGCCTCTCGTAATCTGACAGTTTCAGTTTTGTAAAGAACTTATATGCTTCCTCTATTTTCATTCGTACAACTTCAAAAATCGTTTTGCCGGCGATCTTAACAAACAGAGCTTCTTTCCTGAGTCGTGACCCTCCGCATGCAGAACAAACAGTGAAGGCCCTGTATTTATTAAGAAGTACCCTGTAATGCAATTTGTATGATGCTGCCGATTCAACCTTCTTGAAGAATCCTTTTATGCCGTCATACTTTCCGCCGCCTTCATGAATGAATCTCTTCTCTTCGTCACTCAGGAGGTAATATGGCTTGGATACATCAAGTCCGAATTTCTTTGCTTCGGAAATCAGGTCATAATAATTAGATGAATGTTTTGGAGTTGTAAAAACTGCAATCGCATTTTCGGAGATAGACTTTCGCTTATTGGGAATCACAAGATCCATATCAATATCAAGTGTCTTTCCAAAGCCCTGACATTTCTCGCAAGCACCGTAAGGATTGTTGAATGAAAATAACCTGGGCTCAGGTTCCTCAAATCTGATTCCATCCTGTTCAAGGAACTTATTGAAACTGTGAACGGCTTCCGACCCGGGAGAGTTTAAAACCACCTGAACATATCCGTCGCTTTCAATGTAGGCTAGCTCAATAGAATCATTCAGACGGGAGATTGAATCTTTGTCTTTCGGATCGAAAGTAAAACGATCGATAATGAATTTAAGGGAAGTGTCCGGATTTTTCTTCTTTTGCTTTGCACCAAATATCTTTGATGCTATTGACTCCTCGTCTGTCTCATTCAGATCTTCAGTTTCACCATCTACTACTACCCTGTAAAATCCCCTAAGCTTCATGTTTTTCATTTTCAGTATCATTTCATTCTTATCTGAAGCTGTGACATTGATCATCACAAACAAGCGCATAGGTTCCTGTCCGTATGTTGCGATAAGCTCATCCGTTATGCTTTCCGGAGAATCCTTTGAAACCTGTTTCTCGCTAACAGGAGAGATAGTCTTGCCTGTTCTTGCAAAGAGCAGTCTGAGATAATCATAGATCTCCGTCATAGTACCAACCGTCGAGCGCGGATTCTTTGTCTGTGTTTTTTGCTCAATCGCCATCGAAGGCGCAAGCCCGGCCATGAAGTCAACATCGGGCTTATTGATCCTCTCGAGAAACTGCCTCGCATAAGACGAAAGACTCTCGACATACCGGCGTTGACCCTCTGCATATATAGTATCAAAAACCAGCGATGACTTTCCCGAGCCACTGACTCCGGTAAAGACAATGATCTTATTTTTCGGAATGTCTAAGTCTACATTCTTTAGATTGTGAACCCTGGCTCCGCGAATTACTATGAACTTCTTCGGATCGGTTGCCTGAACAACCGGCTTAGATCTTAATCTCTTTGATTTCTCTGTAGTGTTTGCCATAAATAATGATAGGAAAGTTAAAGCTTATATGTAACATAAGCAGTTCAATTTTCGGTTGACAGAAACCACGATAACATATCGGCGAATTTGTAACACCTTGACTTCTCTGTGACTGCATTCCTTTTTTATAACAACTGTTAGAATTATCAAAAAAGCTGAGAACTCTCTGTGTCCATTTACTGTCAACCAGTTTGTGACCAAAAGCCAAATTAGCGGAATTCTGTATTACAAAATTGCATTATGTTTGATAACTTACCCAAATTAATTTAAATGAAACAAATTACTTCAGGGCTGATAATCTGTTGCATCATCTGTTGCTCCAATGTTTTTGCACAGGAACTCTATATTGTTTCTAATGCAGCTGCAAACATTTCGAAGGGACGTTTGGAGGTCAGAAATATTGCTAAGAGTTATGATGGGATGTCGGCATTCCATTATGATTTTCAGGTAAACTATGGAATACTGGGAAACCTCACTCTATATAATCATGTGACTTATACAACCAACAGCGATTACCAGTTTTTGGGTAACTACGACTTTGATGCACGCTACAGATTCCTCGACATTGACAAACCAAATTACCATTGGAGATTTGCATATCAGGGTGGAGCTACGATTCCGGTTAATCCGAAGTCAATAACCGATCAGGTGGAGTATGAACTTCATCCGGGGCACACAATTTCATTCTACGACTTTGGCGGCGACATTACAGTTCCTTCCATAGATTTTCACACTACTGACAATTACACTATTCATAACAGTATCATCGCAACTAATCTCATCAAGAAGTTTGCCATCACAGGTGAAATGGGTTACAATGTCAACATCGCCGGCAATGATTTCAAGTTTGGGAATTATTATCAGTGGAATCTTTCACTGGGACTGCTTCTGTTGCCCGATGAATACAAAAGTTACAATGATGTGAATCTGAATATTTACTCAGAATCAAAGGCATACTATTTCGAAAAGAATAAATTTCTTGGAGATGAGATTGGAAATTCGGGAGGATTCCGCCTTGATACTTATCTTGGTATTCAGGCAATTTTCTTTTCATCATTGATGACAGAACTTTCTTATATGATCCCGGTTCATTCAAATGAATTTGTTGAAACACAGGTTGAGAAAAGATCCGGATCGCTTGTTTTGAGTCTGAGATATTTGTTCTTTCTTTAGATTCACTTTTCTACTTCTTTGGATGAACACGAAAACAAGTATTCTCTTGAAAAGTCTTCTTGCTTTGCACCTGCGCCGAAATATTGCTCCATACATTTTTTCAATCTTGTTTTCATGTTCAATTTTATCAAGTAATGTATTTGCTCAGTTCATTAGTGATGATCTTTGCCAAAGGAAGAAATCCGGTGGGAGTTTACACTCTTTACAGGCAGGTTATAACAGCGACATAAACATTGATGTAAAATACTATGGTTTCAATCTGCAGGTCTTCACAAATCCAAATCTGCTTCGTGGTTCAGTAACAATAATCTCTACAGTAATTACGGATAGTCTGAATAATTTCTTTTATGATTTTTTGGGTGTCATGATCGTTGACTCAGTTACCGAAAGCAATATTCCGCTGACATATCTGCATTCGCAGGAGAAGATCGTGTTCACAACTGAATCGAATCTCAATGCAGGTGATTTGGTCACTGTTACAATTCATTATCACGGCGTTCCAGAGATAACGGGATTCGGCAGTTTCGTATTTGATGAGATAAACGGAAGGCCGGCAATTTGGACTTTGAGCGAACCATACGGTGCAATGGATTGGTTTCCGTGCAAGAATACACCTTCTGACAAAGCCGACTCTTCAGACATGAGAATCCGGTGCGCAGAAAATCTTACCGCTGTTTCAAACGGTCTGCTGAAATCAACGACCAACAACGGCGACGGAACAACTACTTATCATTGGAAGAATACATATTCTATTGCTCACTATCTTATCTCACTTGCCATTTCAGATTACGTTAAATTCTTCTTCAATTACAAATATAATGATGATGATGTTATGCCGGTTGAAAACTATCTCTATCCGGAAACATTCAATGGCATAGATACTCTTCTTCTAAAGACAAACTACATGCTCTCTCTTTTTTCAAATCTTTTTGGTGAGTATCCGTTCATCAAAGAAAAATACGGGCATGCAGAATTTGGGAGACAAGGCGGAATGGAGCATCAGACAATCTCTTCGATGGGAGTTTTCAATGAGCCGATCATCGCGCATGAGCTTGCACACCAATGGTTTGGAGATAAAATCACGTGCCGCGACTGGGAAAACATCTGGCTTAATGAAGGCTTTGCAACTTACTCAGAAGCACTCTATGCTGAGAATGCATACGGAAAGCAGGCATATAATGACTTCATCCGTCTTCGGATGGCAAATGCAAAGCTGGCACAGGGAACTGTTTATGTTCAGGATGTAAATTCAGTTGCTGAAATATTCAACGGAAACAGAAGCTATGCAAAAGGCGCAGTAATTCTTCATATGCTTAGAGGCATTACCGGTGATTCACTTTTCTTCAGAATACTGAAACATTATTCACTTGATACGAACATTGCATATAAGACCGCTGTAACCGGAGATTTCAGAAGAGTAGCTGAAGCAGTTACTCTCACTGACCTTGGATATTTCTTTAATGAATGGATCTACGGTGAGGGCTATCCGAAATATGATGCGAGCTGGAATGTAACTGAGCAGGGTGGAAATAGCTTTCTTGTGAAAGTGATGATCAGTCAGCAAACCGGCACTAACCCGGCATATTTCAGAATGCCGCTCGACATAAGGATTAATTCAATCACCGGGGACACAACGATAAGAGTATTCAACAGTTCACCTTACTCCGAATACAATGTGCTTATCAATTCAAAGCCGTTGTCTTTTATAATTGATCCTGACAATCTCGTATTGAAAGAAGTCCGCGGTGAAGGAATAATTCCTGTCAGCTTTGCGCTTGGTCAGAATTATCCAAATCCATTCAATCCACAGACTACGATTCTTTTTGAGCTCGGTAAGCCCGCTGATGTCCTGATAGACATATTTGACGTACTTGGGAAAAACGTATTTGAAATCAAAGAGTATAACCTCAGGGAAGGAACTCACACTGTTAAGTTCAGTGCTGCAGGGCTTGCCTCAGGAGTATATTTCTATCGCCTGTCTGCTTATTCATACGAACGTCAGGAACTGATATTTCAAGACACAAAAAGAATGGTTGTTGTAAGATGATTGACAAAGAGGTTTTGCAGATTTGCAACAACAAAAAAGCCCGGCGTATTAAACCGGGCTTTAGAGTTTCTTTGCAGATATTTCTGCCTTTATTTAAGCTTCCTTTTTCTCAGAAGTATCTTCACCTTCATTCTTAGCTTCAGCGACAGGAGTTTCAACTTCAGGAGCTTTCTCCTCAACTGCTTCAGCTATTGTTTCAACCACCGGAGCTTTTTCATCAACTGCTTCAGCTATTGTTTCAACCACCGGAGCTTTTTCATCAACTGCTTCAG
>CALEVL010000320.1 GCA_937924675.1 uncultured Ignavibacteria bacterium
AGAAGATCTTGTTGTTAATTATACTCCTGACTTTGAAGCAATCGCACGTTTGCCCAAATATGGATTGATAATAACATCTTCTTCATTGGGTGAGCATGATTTTGTTTCCCGCTTCTTTGCGCCCGCCGTGGGTGTGAACGAAGATCCGGTTACGGGTTCGGCTCATTGCGCACTGGGGCCTTACTGGGCCGGTAAGCTTGCTAAGAAAAATCTTCTTGGATATCAGGCATCAAAGCGCGGCGGAATCGTCGGAGTGGAAATTGCAGGAGACCGAGTTAAACTCAAAGGCAAAGCAGTTACTTTCTTAAGTGGAAATATTTCTGTGAACAAATGAAAAAAGCCGGCGTAAACCGGCTTCTTTGAAAATCCTTACTGAAACATTCTTACTTCAATACACCCATAAGTAAATTAGTAACATCATCGCCACCCTTCTTTCCTGCAAATTTCGTCATCTCCGGAATGAACTTTGTAACCATGTCAGGTGACATATCAAGACCCTTAAAAACCTTATCCACGCCTGCCAAATTTGATATAGACGATGGCACACCCATATCCTGAGCTGATTTCATCAATGTGTTTGCATAAGGAATAGCACCGGTAACTTTCATAAAATCAGACGGATTGAGTTTTCCCTTTGTAAGTGTAAGGAGAGCTCCGACTCCGCCAATTGCCTGCTCAGGGCTGACTCCGAGAGCCGACAAACCGTTGATCATGTCCATGGAAGGTCCAAGAAACGGAATGCTGCTGCCGCATGATGTAAACATGAATGATGACAATACTGCAACTAAAACAAGTGTTCTTAATTTTTTCATAATGAGTTTATTGGTTTTTAGATTAAATGAAAAATTTTTTTTGCTTGGAGATGCAAAAGTAGTTTTATCCAATGCTTTGCTCAACACAGAAATTTATCACAATACTGTCATGCTAACGCCTGGAATAATAACCGAATTGTTGATTAGTGCCCTGTGAAGAATTAAGAGTTTCATTCTGCTTGAACATATTAATCCTGTGAAAGCCTCTGCCAATCAAAGCTTTAGGACCTCTGCTGTTTTACATTATGACGTTCCTTAAATGAATTTCAGACAGAATTGCGGTAGTCACACTTTCATTTTATTGAATTTCATGCTGTTTGGAAAATTATTCCCGTTTGTGAACCAAATCATTATTAAGAATCGTATGTAACAGTAAAAAGGTTTGTTCCTGAGATGATAAATCTAACCCAATTTTTCAATAATTTAATCAAGTCTTTCCATCATCCGGGTCTTTGAAGTAAAGTTATCTTTCACAATTTTTTGTCTGAATGCCTCAAGCTTGTAAACATCTGCATTTCTCTCCCTCAGCGACACCGGTTTCTTGAGATGTGCTGCAAATCTTCTGTGCCTTAGTTGCAGTATGCTTGACCTTTGTCCTGGTCTGCCGGTGAGCTTTGAATATGAATCAATCAGAGAGAGGAGTGGTTCAAAGCTGTTCGTATCATAATATATTTTTTCTGAAGATTCTTAATGTCAAGTTTGAATGTTATCTGATTCATATTTGCACTGTATGCCAGCTTAAGAGCATTGTCATAATCTTTCTTCTCATAAAGCAACCTCGATTCAAAGTAGTTTCGAATGTTCTCTCTCTCATCAACACTTATCATTTAAATAAACTTTTTACAAAATTTCTCTCCCCATTCGTATTCCTTTTCATTTAGTGCGTCAATAAATGTGGATCTGAACTCGCTTATTTTGGGATTTCCGGAAGATGAGAAAGCGAACAGATTTTCTTCTTCTGCAACTTACATCGGTGTTGTTTGAAATGAAGTCAGCAACAATCTGGCAACTTCTCAAAACATAAGATATTACAATTCTATTAACTGGGGTGCCAGCTTGACCGGTGCAACAATTGTAACCGGGTTTCAGGATTTCAATCCAAGTGCTGCTTACAAGTTTACAGGAGATTCTGTTTTCATAGCCGTTGAAAGAAAAATTTCTTTTAGCGACAGGCAGAAAGATTTCTGAGAACAAAGTTTGCTCCTTCTGCCGGCTTTAACACAAGATCAATTACTTCAGGTAGCGGAATAGATTATCAAAGACCCTGTTTGAACATAAAGCAGAATTCTCCAACTGATTCAATGATAATAAGCATCACGAAGAATTCAAATGCGGTTTATTATTACAGTTCAAATGGCGGCAACTCATGGATCGGCGAATCGGGTCTGACATCAATAGGCGGTGTTGTATCAACATATTGCTCTTGCTCGATTTCAGGAAGCAGGCCTTTCACGATTTGTTGGAACAATTATTCTCCAAGTACTTTGAATGTCAGAATGGGAACACTTGGAAGTTTTGAGAATACATATGATAACGTCAGCAACAACAATTATGTATCTAACCGGGTTGATGCAGTATGCCTGACAGTAAATACATCGGGGCATAACCTTGCAGCTGTTGCTTATGCCGGATCCGGACCACAGGATCTATACTTTGATCAGGAGGCAAACAGCATTCTGAATCTTAATGTTGCTTCGCAAGGATATTATAGCAGCGTTACTAATCAGCTCAACAGGCAAGACACTATTAAGCTGTATTTGAGAAATGCAACATCGCCCTATTCCATTGTTGACAGTTCTTCTGCCTATGTAGATCGTTACACATTGTATTCTACAGTCTATTTCAGCAGGGCGGTAAATGAAAATCATTTTGTGGAAGTAAGGACCAAGAACACAATTGCCGCATGGAGTTATTTACAGGCAGAGCCTGGCAACGAAATCTATTTGGATTTGCTAAGAAATAGTTCAAACACATACGGCAACAATGTGATTCTGAACCACAGTAATCTTGGCTACTTCGGACTTTACAGCGGTGATGTGAATCAGGATGGAAAAATTGACGGAACTGATACTCAACTCATTGACAATGATGCAAATGCATTCGTATCCGGATATTCTGTTCAAGATCTTAACGGCGACAACTTTGTTGACGGTACTGATGCATTATAGGCAACAATGCATTCAATTTTATTTCTGTTATAACGCCTCCATAGGTCTCTTAAACAATCGTCATGCATACTTCCTAAGCAGGCAGGGCATTTTAAAATGTCCTGCCTATTTTAATTTATTGTTGAGGCATAAAATCAGAAGTCAAAAATTGCGGCGAAGCCGTCCTTTCGGGAAAAGTTGAAAGTTGAAAGTTTGCATTATGCAAATGCAGACTGAATCACCAATCAATTCATTTCCACTCTCAACTCTCAACTCGTGACTCTCAACTCTTAACTCTCAACTCGTGACTCACGGCCTGCTCACGCTCACAAAGTTGGCTGCATTGTTATCGGCAATGGAAAAGTCAGAAGCATCTACAAAATTATCACCAGTAATATCTGTTACTACATAGCCGCTTACAAAGTTTAGTGCAGCATTATCTATAAGGCTTACATCCGTTGCGTCAACAGTACCGTCCTGCGTAACATCACCGCTGAACAAACCAAACTTTGCACCGACCGGTGCCATATTGCTTCCAAATGCTTTGGTGATATTGTCGGTAAAGTCATAGATAAGAGCGCTTCCAAGAGTGTAAGGTTGCCCTCCCGATTTACTCCATGTCTCAAGTGCATTTCTGTGCTTCAACTGAATATAATAGGTACCGGTTGGTGCATTTGAGAACAGGAAGTTTCCTGTATAATTAACAGAATCAATTACAGACTTTGCCGAATCAATAACGGCAAATGGTGTTGTGATGTTTCTCAGGTATGCCCTTACTGTATCACGTTTGTTCAGTCTTGTTGTAGATGTATTGTAGTAACCTTCAATGATCAACTTGATCTGCGATGCAACCGCCGATGGTGAACTTGCTGACCATCTTGAATAGGCACCAATACCTGAGAGTGTAATTGAATTAGCTGAAGTATTTACGGTTCCGCCATTTGATGTCCACGAACTTCCGGAGTTTGTGGATCTGAAAAGTGACAACGCAGATTCAACTTTTCCGTTGAGTTCCGAATCATCATAATTGAATACCAAGGTTGCATTGAGTCCCGTATTTGTTGTCGGAGTAATATCGAAATATCTTGTGATGCTTGTATTACCCGACAATCCGTTTTGAACAGTATGCCCTCTTCTTATCTCTGTGCTTCCAAGATTCGCAGCGGTTGTCAGCACTGCACCAAGTCCGCCTACATTGAGAGCCGAGGGAGCATTAATGCTTCTTGTCGTTGTAATGTAACCTGCACTGCCCTGTATTGTGTTTCCCGCTGTCTCGGTCAGATAACCCGTAGGTGCAAGAGTCAATATAAATCCATTGAGGTTCAGATCACCCAGAACAACAGATAGAGAGTCATTCACAGTTGTTGCATTCAACAATGATGTTCCTGCAGAATTGTTGATTCTGAGTTTGTTGTAAGTGATGTTAGTTGTGGATATACTCTGAGCCGAAGTTCCATTGTACTCGACTGTTCCTGTTGTTGTGTTGAATGTTCCGCTGTTTGAAATTGGATTAGAAGAAGACAGCGACAGCATGTACGTGAAGACGTTAAAAGTGCCTCCGCCATTAACAATTATGCTTGCCATCTTATGATTACTGCCAAGTGTCACAGTTGATCCGCTAAGGACATTAGCATTTGTCAGCCACGAACCTGTTCCAGAGAGTGTATGCGCTCCGGTTTCAAAATAAAAAGCAGGAAAATTTATGCTTCCGTTATTTGTAAAATTAGTTCCGTACATTCTAAATGCAGGACTGCCTGGAGCAGAAATAGTTCCATTGTTTGTGACGTTGTTATTTGCACGTATAGTGTATCCACCATTTGGGCAAGTCATTGTTGCCCCTGCGTCAACCGTTACAGTTCCGTTCAGGACTCCTATGTATGGAAAACCGTCATCATAGACATTTGTAGTTCCGGTATTTATTTTGAGAGGCGCACTGAAATTGCTTCCTCCCCTGCAGATCAAGCTTGTTGAGCCTTGCGTTCTGAAAATTCCTGAGTTTGAAACTGTTGATCCTGAATTGAAATACAAAGTACCTGAAATAGTAAAAGTAAACGTATTAGGATTTAGTGTGCCTCCGCTAACCACATTAAAGTTGTTTGACGGAGTGAATGTTACATTGCTTCCCAGTGAAATATTTCCGGAAGCACCGATGGTAATCAAGCTGCTAGTAAAAGATCCCGCTCCCGAAACATTTGTTGTAGTATCAAATGTTAAGCCGGAGCATGATATTAGATTGCTGTTGATCAAAGATGAACCTTTAATTCTGAGAGTGCTTGGACCCGTTATGGTTCCGTTGTTTGTTAATGTATTGTTTGCCTGTAATGTGTAGCCGCCATTTTGGAGAGTCAATGTTGCTCCTGCATCTACAGTCATGGTGCCGTTGAATACGGCAAGGAAAGGGCTTTGATTATTCCATGCCAAAGTATTACCGCTGTTCACTTTGAAAGGAGCATTGAATGAAGCACCGTTTTGACTTAACACACTTACAGATCCCTGTGTTTGAAATATGCCTGAGTTTGAAACTGTTCCGCCTGTGTTAACAATAAATGAACCCGCACCAAATGTCAGAGTTCTTGTATTTGGATTGAGAACACCTCCTCCATTTACTGTGAAGTTACTGCTGATTGAGAATGTAACATTGTTTGACAATGATACATTTCCAGATGAACCAATAGAAATGTTCTGCCCTGTATAAGTACCTGTTCCAACGATTGACGTCGTAGAATCGAAGCTCAGATTCTGACACGATACAGAAGAGTTGTTAACAAAATTGGAGCCTCTCATCCTGAAAAGATTTGCGCCACTTGGTGAAGTAATTGTTCCGTTGTTCGTTACGGTATTCATTGCCTGAGTCGTATATCCCCCATTGGACTGTGTCAAAGTAGCTCCTGCATCAACCGTTATTGTTCCGCTGAATACCGCTACAAATGGTGACTGGTCATTGTAAGCTGTCAGAGTGCCTGTGTTAACTTTTATTGCACTGTTGAAAGTCGAACCGTTTCTGAAAATAAAATTCACATTATTCTGTGACTGCATTGTTCCTGCGCTCGGACCAAATCCGGATACTACTCCGCCTGTATTTATTATGAATGAACCTGAAGCAAACGTAAATACTTTGGATCCCGGATCAAAGATACCGCCGTTCTCAATGCTGAAACTTGATGCAGGAGAAAATGTCACATTGGTTGTTAACGTTAGTCTTCCGGTTCCGCTAACCGCTATTGTATTACCTGTAAATGTGCCCGTGCTTGCCGCGGATGTAACGGAATCAAATTGAAAATTCGAAGAAGAAATTAAACCGCTGTTGGTTAGAGTCGAACCCCTCATGATAAAATTGTTTCCACTAACTGTTCCATTGTTAGTGACGTTACCATAAACTCTGTTTGTGTATCCTCCTCCCGGAGTTGTAAGAGCAGCCCCCGCGTCCACAGTCACAGTTCCTTTGTAGTTGGCAATGAACGGTGATCCGTCATCAGAAGATGTAGTTGTACCTGTGTTCACTTTGAGCGGTGCATTAAAGTTTGATCCGTTTCTTATGATCATTGATACAGTTCCCTGAGTCTGAAATGTTCCGGAGTTTGTCACTGTACCTCCGTTCAAAATATAGAATGATCCCCTGTTGAAAGTAAGTGTTCTTGTGTTGGGATTCAGTAAGCCGCCGCTATTTATTGTAAAACTCGAAACGGGAGAAAAAGTCAGATTGTTTGCAAGTGACACATTTCCGGTTGCCGAAATTGAAATGTTCACACCGGTATATGCACCTGTACCAGACAAAGAAGTAGTATCATCAAACACAATATTCTCTGCTCTAACTGAATCATTATTGATCATCGAAGTTCCGCTCATTACAAAACTTCCTGAACTTCCGCTTGTTATGTCACCGTTATTTGTGAGATTACCAAGCGATTGTATAGTGTATCCTCCGTTGAGAACATTGAGGATTGCCCCGGCATCCACTGTTACAGCTCCTCTGTAAATGGCTCTGTTTGGAAATCCGTCATCGTAAGATGACAGCTTGCCTGTATTGACTTTCAAAGCCGTAGAAAATATTGATCCGTTCTTAACGTTGATTGTAACATCGGTACCCTGAGTCTGTACTGTACCTGCACCGGATATGGTACTAACCGGATTCATTCTCAGGTCTTCACCGCTTCCGTCCTTAATAGTGAAAACTATCGCGGTGTTTATGGAAATTGTTCCGCCGGAAGTCATAGCGATCTGATCTGCGCTGACATTCACGGTAACGGTAACTGTGTTTGGACCTTGAATAGTGATGCTTCCGCATGTATCTGTCGGAGCACCTGTTGCGGCTATCCAAGTACCGCCGCCGTTTGTTGACATTTGCCATGTTCCTGTTGCATTCCAGTTTCCGGAAGCAACACTTCTGAAAAGTTCATTTGCAGGATATGCAGATTCAATCCGGATGGCTGTAACTATAAGCAGAATTGCAAGCAGTTTGAGTATATTTTTCATGACTTTCCCCCTTCACGGAAACAGCTATTTTAGTTTTCTGAAGATAGATACCCTATTAAAAATGTTCAATGCTGTACTTTTGATTAAACTATTGATCTCATCAATTGACATTACAAGTTTCGTAAGCCGTAAACACCACAAAGCAACCAGGGCAGATGATATGAAATCACATTTTTTTGACAGAGAAAATTTGGGAGTGACAATGAAAAAGCCGGCTTCTAAGTTGTGAAAATTCACAAGCTTTTTGCCGACTTAGTCATCCAAAAAAAAATTAAGGGAGGCAAGCCAAAAGGGAAAATAGCTTGCCACCCAAGGAGTGGAAATGAAAACTTACGGTCTTACTACTGTTACCGTGTTGAATGCATTGTTCTCGGCAATTGATGCGTCAGATGCATCCGTAAAATTGTCTCCGTTGCAGTCTGTTGCAACATAACCGCTTACAAAGTTGAATCCGTCGTTGTCAATTAATGAAAGATCTGATCCGTCAACAATCTCATCCTGATTCACATCACCGCTGAAGAAGCAATATCTTCCAAGCTTAAGCACCATGTTGCTGCCGTAAGCCTGTGAAAGCGCGCTTGTAAAGTCATAGTTGTAATTGCCGCCCGCTGTCATAGCAACAGGAGCTGCACTCCATGTCTGAATTGCGTTTCTGTGTTTTACCACAATATAATAGGTTCCTGAACCGGCTGTGTTGAACTCAACCGAGCCATAACCTACGCCTGGGGTAAGCACTGCCTTTCCCTGATCTACAAGAGCGTAAGGTGATGTTGAATTTCTGAGTTGAACTGTTACTGTATCAGTAACTTGTGTCGTACCGTTCCAGAATCCTTCTATACCCGCATAAACATTTACTGAAACAGATGTAAGATTTTCAAGTTTTCTTCCAACCTGATATTGTCCGTTTCTGTCGCTGACCGTGTACCATGCATTCTTTGTCGGGAAGGAAACGTCAACCGTAGTTGAGAATCCGGGATTGCTTTCTAACCAGGTTAATCCGCCGTTGGTCGTCTTTGCCATGTGTCCTGCTGCACCGCTCAAGACCCCGTGGTAAAGATTTATCCATCTTGTTCTGAAAGGCGTTGATAAGGAGTACAAGTTAGAAGTCAGATCTGTCCATGTATTTCCACCGTCTGTAGTTCTTACTATTTTCTTTAAACCGCCGACTCCAGAGCTTGACAGGAATATAACATCTTTGTTTATGACCTGCATACTGTTAAAAAGAACTCCTGACAGAAATGCATTTGTATTTCTCGGCCATGTTGCACCGCCGTTTGTTGTATAATAGAGTCCACCTAAGCCGATCGCGAAGCCGACATTTCCATTGACCATGTCTACACTCCCAACTCCGGCGGTTGGATTTCCGTCAAGTATTTGCTGAACCCAGGTAACACCCCCGTCCGTAGTCTTGCCTAAAAGGTGCGGAGAGAAATTGCTTTGGATACCGCCAACCCAACCGGTATTATCATTCACAAAATCAATTGTATTAAGCTGGTAAATGCTGAATGGTGAAGGAAGCGACAATGTATTCCATGTTGCACCGCCATCTGTTGACTTGTTTACTGCACCGAAACCATCCTGAAAACGTCCGCCGCAAGAGTATCCAACGTTTGCACTTGGGAAGTCGAAATCCCGGATTGGTGTTGCTGTGCCGCTGGGGATCGCTGTAAAGTTTGTGCCACCGTTTGTTGAATACAGCAATGTAGAAACGCCAATCTGATTTGCACCAACCCAGACTTTTCCTGTAGGTGACTGTGCATAAACAGATGCGTAAAGTTGTGTTCCGGGATCCACAGCGTAGTTCTTGTTTCTCCATGTTGCGCCTCCGTCATTGCTGGTTGTAACTTGTCCTAAATGTCCTGCCACAACAAAATCGCTTCCGCTACCTCCCAATGCATATATTATAAACGGGGGCGGCTGGTTAACATTACTTAGGTCATAGAATTTTACTGAGTCCCAGTTTGCACCTTCGTTTGATGTCTTGTAAACATATTCAAAATCTCCCGCAGTCCAGATATCACTGCCGTTTAACACAAGAGCTCTTTGACCACTTATTGATGAGTGCGTGCGGGCTGTCCATGTATTACCGCCGTCCGTTGTAACTCCGAAGTAGTTAGGATTGCCTATAATGAATCCCGTATTGGCATCTTTGAATTGCACGTCAAGCATTTGAGCGTTTGAAGGGGCAGTAGGAATAGTCAAAGTTGACCAGGAAGTACCACCATCAGTAGTCATAACATAAGTTCTTGAGTCTGAACCGAGAATTATCTTGTTCTCATTAAAAGCATGAACACTGTAATAAGTCAGGGCAGGCACACTTGAAATAGGTGTCCATGTTTCACCCTTATCAGTTGTTTTATACAGCCTTGCATTAGCTGATCCGCAAAGATAGCCGGTATTGGAATTGATGAAATGAAAATCGTAAACTGTGCCTCCGGCTGCAAGATTTACATATTTGATTGTCCATGTCAATCCTCCGTCAGTTGTCTTGCTTACGACTGTTCTCTGCCCGGTTGCAGGTAATTGTGACTGCCCTCCAACAATTCCTGTGTTCGCATCAAAGAACCACCCTGTATAAAGATCTCTTCTGGAATTTCCGAATGTAGAATCATAAGGTCCCGCCTGAGTGATGGTCCACGAATCACCACCGTCTGCTGACTTCATGAATAACCCTCTTCCTGTAACTGCAAAAATGTTTGAAGCATCAATTACTTTGGTCCAATTGATAACATGTCCCTGCGGCTGGCCATTGAGCCAGAACCATCCGTTTACATCCTGTTGTGAATATGAATTGCTGAAAGACGCAATCAATGAAAATATGAATGCTGTCAGTAAAATTTTTCTTTTCATTTTGATTCTGATTATCCCCTTTAGGTTTGAAATTACTTTTTGTTTACAATCACTAAAAATAGCATTGAGTGATCTTTGATGCAAAGAAGCATATTTTAAGAATACCCATTAAAAGCACAGAATAGCCTTTGAATTATTTCTTTCTGACAGTCAATTAGCTAATCACTCCAAAATTAGTACCCTAAAAAAAAAACCGGCTCCCCGAAGAATCTCAGGAAGCCGGGGTGTTAACCCAACATAAATGGTAACAAGCCGAAAAGGGATAACGGCTTGCTACCGAGGAGTTTGGAACAAATTGAGTTACGGTCTTACTACTGTTACCGTGTTGAATGCATTGTTCTCGGCAATTGATGCGTCAGATGCATCCGTAAAATTGTCTCCGTTGCAGTCTGTTGCAACATAACCGCTTACAAAGTTGAATCCGTCGTTGTCAATTAATGAAAGATCTGATCCGTCAACAATCTCATCCTGATTCACATCACCGCTGAAGAAGCAATATCTTCCAAGCTTAAGCACCATGTTGCTGCCGTAAGCCTGTGTTGCTGCGGTTGTAAAATTGTAATTGTAATTGCCGCCTGCTGTCATTGCAACAGGTGCTGCGCTCCATGTCTGAAGTGCATTTCTGTGCTTAACAACAATATAGTAAGATCCTGCTCCGGCTGAATTGAAATCAACTGAACCGTATCCCACACCTGCTGTCAGAACTGTCTTGCCCTGATCAACAAGTGCGTATGGTGAAGTTGAATTCCTGAGTTCAACTGTAACTGTATCACTTACTTGTGTTGTGCCGTTCCAGAATCCTTCGATGCCAACGTTTACATTGACTGAGATTGATGTGCTTGTTTCATACTTTCTTCCGACCTGATATGCACCGTTTCTGTCTGAGATAGTGAACCATGTATTCTTGTGTGGATATGCAACATCAACTGCTGTGGAGAATCCGGGATTTGATTCAGTCCAGGTTACGCCGCCGTTTGTTGTTCTTGCCATCCAGCCGCTTGCACCGCTGATAACACCATGATTAATATTTAACCACTTTGATCTGAAAATAGTAGTCTTGTTCACCAAACTTGTTCCGATATCTGTCCATGTATTTCCGCCATCGGTTGATCTTGCAATATACTTTGCACCGCTTGTTCCGCCGCCGTGCAGGATTATCACATCCTTGTTAAGAACAACCATATTCGACCAGGCCGTTGTAAGCACGAATGAATTCGTCGTTTTTTTCCAGAATGCACCACCGTCGGTTGTGCTGTATAATGCGGCTCCTGAGTTTGCAAGCAAGTAACCATAATTCTCATCAATCATCTGAATGCTTATTACAGCTCCGTTTGGATTTGTCTCGAGTGGTTGTGTGTTCCATGTAGCTCCGCCGTCAGTAGTCTTTGATACAAGATTGGGAGAAAATGCACCCGCAAAACCGCCGACCCATCCGGTATTGTCATTCACAAAATCAACTGTGTTCAATTGATACGTGTTCAATGGTGAAGTCAGAGTCAGAGCGTTCCAAGTATTTCCACCGTCTGTTGATTTTGCCATTTGTCCTACACCTGATGTTGCACGGCCGCCTGAAATATATGCCGTATTTGCGCTTGGAAAGTCAAAACCAAAAACCATATAGCTCATGCCATTCGGCATAGTTGTCCAGTTCGTTCCACCATTGGATGAATACAGAAAATTTGTAACGCCTGTAAGAGTTGATCCCAGCCATATTCTTCCTGTTGGTGATTCAACATACATTGCTCCGTAGAAAGTATTTGTCGGATCAACAGAGTAATTCTTGTTTCTCCATGTTGCTCCGGCATCATTGCTCAATGTCATTTGTCCGCTCGATCCAACAACGGCCAGATCATTGCCGTTTGCTCCGATACCATACATGACAAATGGAGATGGCTGGTTCACGTTGCTAACATCATAGAATTTCACGGAATCCCATGTCATTCCGTTATTAGTTGACTTGTAAACATACTCATAATCGCCTGCTGTCCAGACCGTGTTATTGTCATATTCTATTGACCTTTGACCTCTGATAGAAGAGTGTGTTGATGCAGTCCAGTTTGCACCAGCATTTGTTGTGTATGCAAAATAGTTTGGATTACCGATAACATATCCGGTATTAGCATCTTTGAATTTGATTCCGAGGAACTGAACATTTGTTGCGGCAGTAAAAATAGTATCAGTTGTCCAAGTTGATCCGCCGTCATTGGTTCTCATGATCCTTCTTGAATCTGATGTAACGACCATGTTATTCTCATCAAATGCATGCATTGAATAGTATGTGAATGCCGGGATTGTTGAAACGTTTGTCCAGGTTTCACCCTGATCGGTTGTCTTATACAATCGTGCATTGTTTGCACCGCAAAGATAACCCGTTGTTGAATTTATGAAGTAGAAACCGTTAACTGCACCGCCTGCAGTATTGTTTACTATTTTGATATTCCAGGAAACACCTCCATCGGTAGTTTTGCTGACAACAGTCTTACTTGGTGAACCTGTCTGTGGACCACCAGCAGCTATACCTGTATTGGCATCAAAGAACCAGCCGGTATTCAGGTCTCTTTTTGAAAGTCCGCCTGAACTAATATCCGGAGCGCCTGCCTGAGCAATTGACCATGAATCACCGCCGTCGGTTGATTTCATGAAGATGCCTCTGCCGCCTACTGCAAAAATATTAGCAGCGTCAAAGACTTTTACCCATCTCATAGTTTGACCCGCCGGCTTACCGTTAAGCCAGTACCAGCCGTTTACATCCTGCTGCGAGAATGAACTTTGTGTCATTGCAAACATCAGCAGTAAAGCAAAGAAAACTTTGAATACTTGTTTCATTTGTTTGTGTTTTTATTTGTTGATAAAAGGAATTTTCAAAGTAATAAAAATGATCACCTTGAACAAAGAAGTCAAAGAAAGGAAATACCCAAATTAGAGATCGCTAATTGTATACAATTTTAAGAAAACAGGCAAAAATTGAAGATATTCCGGTTCAGTCCATACCCCATTTCTAATCTTATATTTAAGAAAATTGAAGAAAAAAAAGTCCGGCTGCCAATAAGAAGCATAGCTTCCATCAACAGCCGGGTGCCTTTTATCAACAAAGCACTAGTATAGAATCTGTCTTATGGTGTCATTACTATTATGTAATTAGCTGAGTTGTTGTCAACTATCAGCGCATCCGAGCCGTCAACCAAACCGTTACCGTCAAGGTCAGTTGCAACATATCCAGTTGCACCAATCAAAGCATCATTGTCAACACCTACGAAATCCGTACCGTCAATTACATCGTCCTGATTTACATCACCGCTGTAGTTGCAATATCTTCCAAACTTCAGAATAGTGTTGTCGGAAAAAGATTGTGAAGCCGAAGATGTGAAACTGTAATTGTAATGTCCGCCGGAAACCATACTTACGGGCACCGAGCTCCATGTTTCAAGTGAGTTTCTGTGCTTGACTACGATATAAAATGATCCTGCAGGAGCTGCCAGGAATTCGAATGTTCCAAAGCCGGTACCCGTTGTCAGTGTTGTCTTTGCAACATCCACTACATTAAAAGGTGAACTTGAAGACCGCAGTTCAACTGTTACTGTGTCAGATACTTGTGTGGTTCCGTTCCAGAAGCCCTCAATACCAATGTTTGCATTCAAGGTTATCGTAGTAATGCTTTCGGTCTTTCTGCTGATCGGATAAGTTGCACCTGCACTGCTGACTGCATACCACAAGCTGTTGCTTGTCATAGCCACATCAGAAATAGTTCCGAATCCGGGATTTGATACAGACCAGTTGATACCGCCGTTGCTGGTTCTTGCAACAAGTCCGTTTGTGCATCCTGCAACTCCGTTAGTCAAATTCAGCCATTCTGTTCTGTTCACAGTGAGTGAATCCGGCATATCACCGGATACATTTGTCCATGTATTTCCGGCATCAGTAGTTCTGTATATTAAAGGATTACCATTGCTTGGTGCGGTTGCTCCGTTGATGAAGACAACATCTTCATCAATCACATGCATGTTCACCCATGTACCCGATGGAATGGGTTTTGATACCCAGTTTGCACCGCCGTTAGTTGTTCTGTGGAACAAATTGCTCAGCGCATAACCTCTGTCAATATCAATCATCTGAATGCTGAGTACTGAAGCGCTGTAACCAAGAGGTTGAGAAATCCATGTAGCAGCGCCGTCTGTGGTCTTATATATATTTGCAGGTAATCCTGAACCCCCGGCACCAACATACCCTGTATTTCCGTTTAAGAAGTCCAGAGTAAGAAATGTGTGATTAATAATGGGATTCGCGAGCAACGTCCAATTTAGGCCGCCGTTGACTGACTTGGAAATATAACCAATACTTCCGGGAACATTTCCTCCGCTGGCATAAGCTGTATCAGTAGTAGCAAAGTCAATTCTTGTCACTGCGGCTGATTGTGGAGAAGGTATTGAACTCCAGGTAGTTCCTGCATCGGTAGTATGCAAAAATGCTGCAACACCTCCTGATGAAGTTAACCAGAAATCAGTTGGTGAAAGCATATTCATGCTTGCATACAGATTGTTTCCTGAATTGACGGAATAATTCTTGTTGCCCCAGTTTGCTCCGCCGTCTGTGCTCAATGTAACATGACCGCTTGAACCGACAATTGCCAGATCATTTCCTCTGACGGAAACGCTGTTGTATGTTGGTAAATTTGGCTGGCTAACATTGCTGCTGTCATAAAATCTTATTGAGTCCCAGTTCATACCGTCATTTGTTGATTTGAACAGATAAGCTCTTGATCCTCCTACCATATATAAGATATTGCTGTCAAAAGTCATATCTCTTTGTCCAAGTGTTGCTGAAGCAACATTGCTTTGTGTCCAGTTTGCTCCGCCGTTTACTGTATATGCAAAGTAGTTTGGATTTCCGCATGCATAACCCGTGTTTGCGTCTTTGAAATATACATCGGTCATTGTTGTTCCGCCTGTTGTTCCGGGAAGAGTGATCAGCGACCAGTTTGCTCCGCCGTTGGAAGTATAGTAGAGTCTTCTTGTGGAGAACGCCAGAAAGATATTATTCTCGTCAATCGCGAATACAGCATTATATGTGTTTGTGCCTGAGAGTCCCGTGGAAATATCTGTCCAGGTCATGCCGCCGTCAGTTGTTTTGTGAACTCTTGCCCTTGTGCCACCGCAAAGGAAGCCTGTATTTGAATTTATGAAATATATTCCGTTCACCGAACCGCTGGAATCATTGTATTGATAGTTTGTCCAGGTTGCACCTGCGTCTGTTGTTTTTGAAACAACTCCCTGCACGGTATTTAACAATGAACTTCCCGCAACAATACCCGTATTGGCATCAAAGAAAAATCCTGTTCTGAGATCTCTGAATCCAAGCCCGGCATCAGATGTTCCGATCTGGCTGTTGATCGTCCATGAACTGCCGCCGTCTGTTGACTTTGAGAAAGTTCCTTTTGCTCCGAGAGAATAGAAGTTTGACGCAGAAGGAATATTGACCCAGTTAAGATTGTTGCCGGTCGGTCTTCCGTTCAGCCAGTACCAGCCGTTTACATCCTGCTGTGAGAAAAGACTTCCTGAAGTAATAAATATTATCAGGAGAATTGTGTGAAATTTGAAAATCATTTTCATGCTTTTGTTTTTTACGTTGATAAAAAGTCTTGTAAACTAACCATATTCTATATAATCAACAAAGATACTGTTCGTAATTTATACCCAAACGCATGATTGCTTTCTTAAATATAAGTTAGAATTAATTACCCGATATCTATTTATGCAAACTTTTTTAATACCCTAATAAAAAAATGGAGCACAGGACATTTGGAAAGTCAATATTCTTTTCGCGGCATGGATAAGGAATCCTAAATCATGATTGTGTCCTTGAGATAAGAAGCTATTCTGCTTGCCTAAGAGACATTTCGTACAGAATATTGAAAAGAAAGGATTCCCAATTAGTACCCAAGTTTTCTGGTGGAAATCAATTAAAAAATTACTTTTTAGATTAGAATTGCTTAACTTGAGATGAAATAATCCCCAAAAATTTGAAAATATCTGAAAACAAATTTTTAAGAATACTAGACAGCTTCCGTGATGATGAACTGGGAGAATTCAGAAAATTTGTTTCATCTCCATATATTGCTTCCGGCAGAAATTATCTCCCTGTATTGAATGAAATTTTGAGACAGAGAGCTTCGAATAGAAATGAAATCTCCCTTGAGGACCTTCATAAGAAACTATATCCGGGAAAAAGGTTTAGCGCTCAAACTTTGAAGAACAGATTGTCCGAATTATTCCGAATTGCGGAAGAATATCTTATACATAAGAGTATTGAAAATCACGTAATTGAAAGAGAAAAGATCCTGTTAAACGCCCTGATCGAACGAAATCTTCATAGATTCTTTGACAGTTCATATAGAAAAGCACTGACAAAACTGGATCAGGTTCCGGATGATGATAAAAAGTATAACAACTATATTGAGCTCCAGAGAGTCTACATTCAACATCTGACACTTACAAACAAATTTGAAACGTATTTTTCCGAGTACTTTGAAAATTCCATTTATCAGACTTGTCTTTCTTTCATAAACCTGTTTGAGTTTGGAATGGAGTTCAGACAGCAGGATTATCTCAACAGAAAATATGATTTCAATATCGTTTCTGAGATATTGAAGAAAATAAACTTCGAAGAGTTTGCTAAGAACTCATCTTATAAGAATTCTCCTGTGTTCAGATTAACTTTAATGTATCAACATTTGTACAAATGCTATGAGAATCTTGAGAACGAAAATGATTACTTCGAGGCACGCAAAATCTTTAAAGAACTTAAGCCTACACTTTCAAATGAGATCAAACTTAGGATCTTTATGATGTGCATTTATTATTGCACTCATAAGCAAAACCAAGGATTAAGGAAATATAAGGTCGAATTGCTGAATCTTTACAAGGAAAAACTGGAGGCGGGTTTTACTGAAGACTTTTCCTATCCTACATATCCGTTGAATAATTTCAGAGACTATGTACTGATTGGTATTGATCTTAATGAACTCGAATGGGTAAAATATTTTCTTGATGAGTATTCAAAGTATCTTCCCGATGCTACAAGAGATGATGAAGTGAAAATTTCAAAATCCAAGATCGATATGCAAACTTCAAATTATAAAGAATCACTTGAGCATCTGAAAGATATCAAACCTTCTAACTTCATTCACTACGCAGATATTTCCATTCTAAAGCTTTGCAACTACTATGAACTTGGCCTGTACGAAGAATCCTATTCCGAAATTGATAAATTCAAACACTATCTCAGGAATCATAAAGAAATGCCCAAAGTGCACAGGATTTATGCTTCAAATTTTCTGAAGATCTATTCTATGCTCCTTAGGGCTAAGACTGATCCGAAATTCGGAGATGTAGAGCTGATCAGAAATCAGATCAAATCAACAAGCCTTATCAATAAAGCCGGATGGATCATGAGGAAATTATCCGAGTTAAAAGATTAAAGTTGCAGCAGTTTAAAGTTGAAACTTACTCTTAACCAACAAAAAACCCGCAGTTTGAATGCGGGTTCTTTTTATTACTTAAGTGAAAACGCAGGCTTTCACTGAAATGTTTATTATCTCATCAAACTATTTGAGAAGCATCATTCTCTTTGTTTCAACAAAATTGCCTGACTTAATACGGTAAACATACATTCCGCTCGGAAGTCCGGCAGCATTGAATTCTACCTGATAAGATCCGGCTTCTTGTTTTTGATTTACGAGTGTCATCACTTCCTTTCCAAGAACATCATAGATCTTTAGCGTAACAATATCTGATACGGGAATGCCGTAGCTGATCTTTGTCGAAGGATTGAACGGATTCGGATAATTTTGTGACAATGTGAATGCACTTGGAATACTTGTTACATTCTCAGGTTCATTTCCTGTCGGAATCTCATCAACAAATTTGAGCAATCCTGAGATTATCCTCTTTACTGCAAATGGATTTGGATTGGTTGCTACGGGGCGAATTGATTCAACATCAAGAGCCATGACGGCCACATTGTAATTTGGTGAAACTCTGCCTACAGCATTCATCGAATCTGCAAATAATCTGTATCTGTACAAATCGAATGTCTGCGATGTCGGAACCGAACCTGACTTCTTGATTACATCCGATGACGGTCCATACGTACTGTCAAGTAATCCTGTGTTAATAGTCATACCAATAATTCCTCTTCCGCCAACGCCCGGCCTGTCAGCAACAAACTGAAATCCGCACATGCTTCTTGCAAATGCTGAATCATACAGTGTTGATGCAGGTCTGTCAATCTGATATCCGATGTCTTCGGAAATAATCACAAGCTTCGCCTTATTTGTTGAAGTTCCTGAAGCAAGATATGTCTTGAGTGAATCTCTTATCTTTGCTGACATTACTGATGAGCCCTCTCCAACAAGCATGACTTTCTTGTAGCCCTTAAATGAAACCGCGTCAGTTGCTGTAGCGCCTTTTCTGTTATACAGATCGTAAGTCACTGCAAGTCTGTTCAGATTTGTAACAACAGAATCTCTTGAAATTCTGCAATTCGCATTCGTTGAATCATAAAGCACGAGAACTTCTCCCTTGCCCTGACGTTTGAAAGTGATTGCATTATCCTGCGTAGCTTTGACTGAATCAAATCCGTTATAAGCCCACACTGACCACTGCCCTGTGATTGAATCACCTGAATTAACGCCAATGGCTGCGAGTGCTGCATCCATTTCATAGTTCGGAATCGTGAATGAAGAATCAACTCCGTTGAGAGCTGATGTCTTTATGATCTTGACCGTTGAAATTGTCGGTGATCCGAATTTCATCTTATAGGTTACACCCGGTCCTGATGATGCCCAGTTGAATCTGATATTTGAAAAATCAAAAGATGATGTTGTTATTCTCGTACCGGCTGAAGGCAGATAAAGTCCAAACGATCTGAGCGGAGGAATTCCCCTTTTAAGAGTGACCGCTCTCGGTCCGTTAGTTGCCTTGATTGAATCCTGCTGAACATTATTTCTGAAAGCCCAAACATCCCATTGACCTACGAGTGAATCTCCAACCGCAACTCCGAGACCGGCAAGAATATTATCCAGATCATTTGCTGTGAATGTTATATAATTGATTGATGAGAATAATGTGATCTTTCTGGGTGTAGTTGTAGGATTCCCGAATACCCATTTATACGTTGCTGAAGAGGAAGCAGTATCCCAGTTAACTGTATAAGGTATATTCGAATTTGGATAACCTGTAATAGTTGTTCCCGCCGCCGGTGAAGCAAGGTTGAATGCGTTGAGCGGATTGAGATTTATATTTACCTTTGCAGTATATGCCTGATAAATACTTTCTCTGTCATCACACCAGTATGGCCACAGAACGGAATTTCCTGAGGTTATTCCGATATAATCTCCCTGATATCCGCCGGCAAGTCCTGAAACCGGTTTCGGCTTGAATTTCCTGTCGGAGATGAGCATGTCAACCCATGTTTCTCCGCCGTCAAGCGATCTTGACAGATAAACCTCCGAGGAATCGTTAGTAGGCGTATTCCTTGTATCATAGTATAACACATTTACACCGCCCTGATCATCAACATTCACTGTTCCGAAATATTGTCTCTTTCCATTGCCCGGAGTATCCTGATTGACTCTTCTTTTTACCCATGTATTGCCGCCGTCTGATGATCTGTGCAATACTATGTCAGCAAGGTCAGTTGCCGGTGCAAGAAATTTTTCTGATGTTGTTACATAAATCCACCCTCTTCTCTGACCTGAGGAAATGTCAACGTCAATTCTCGGAAATCCGTTTACTCTAATACCCATAAATGCGCTTGTAAAGTCTCTTATTCCGTTCATGTCGCTTGCATTGCATCTTGAAACGGTCCATGTAACGCCACCATCAGTTGATTTTGCGAATCCGAGTGAATCTTCGTAAACCGTGCCTATACCGGGCTGGTTAGCCCATACAACATAGACTTCACCGTTCGGTCCAACCTTGACATCTGCGCCCTGGTGTATATTCTGTCCAAGCGGCGGCGGACTTACTGGTGCCGCTGTTGTCCAACTTACTCCACCGTTTGAAGTATAAGAAAGGAGTATCCTGTTAAAGAAACTTCCCCCAAACTCCGTATAAGCCATGTATGTTCTTCCAAAGTATGGACTTGCAGGAATTCCGTCGGATCCTGCAAGATTCTTATCTGAATTTGTAGTTGACCCCGGAATAACAAATTCCGTTGACCATGTGATACCGTTATTTGTTGAATAACTTGCTCCCATTCTACCCTGAAGATTTATATAGGTCATGTGAAATCTTCCGTCCTTATCAATTGCAGGACCCGGATCGCCGTAATTGAATATTCCGTTATTCAATGTGTCGCTTCCAAACCATGTAGTTCCTCCGTCAGTTGTTGCATAGGATCCGACGCTGAAAGTTGTGCCGCCGTAATATGTGTTTGCTGATGCAAACATAATCAGCGGATTTTGAGGATGCCTTGTTATTGGCACTTCTGTTTGTGATCCAAAACTCGGATGGACCGGAAAATTCGGATATATTGTGTAAACTTCATTGGCGGTCGTAATAATTCTTGTCTGCGTGCTAGGTGTGTAACTGTTGTCTTTCGGCAGCGGAACATATTCACCTGCAGGATACAGCCTTGTCATTCTTGGATCCGGATTCCATCTGTGTGATTCATTAGTTGATTTTTGTCCGGTAAAGATTATGAATCCCATCATTAAAACAGGAATCAATAGAAAAAATCTTTTCATTGCTGGGTTAGATTTAGATTTGTTTTTGGAAAATCTCTGTGTTGGAACATAAGCTGTTGAAGACTGAAAAAATTACACTTATAATCATAAGAAAATAACTGAATCCGGTTTCTTTAGCAAAGAACACATCACAAATAAATACCCAAATAAATTCCGCCTGTATTTTTGATATCCCCTCTTTGAGAATTATTACTGCCAATAATAGTCAGAATCAATACCCACTTCTGCTAGATTCGTCATGTGCTTTTTTCATGGTACTCAATAAATCATTTGCTCAAATGTTCAGTTGGTGGAGGGTTTAGCCGGGTAAAATTTATTAATGGCTTTTATTTCGAGAACGTTATTTCTAATTTTATTTCAGCAACAAAATTCAAGCACGCAAAATTAAATAAGAACAATGACAAACTTCAAAAATTTTTTCCGCAAATTTCTTTACTCATTACCTGTCTTGATGCTGGTAATGATTTCTTCCTGCTATCAGGATTACGGATTAGAAACAGACAACTACGATGTTGTTGTTACGCTTTATGACAACACATATAATTTTCAGAACGTAACAAAGTATTTCATGGCTGACTCACTTATAACCGGGAACAGCATAGATGCTAGTTACAAGAATGCAATCTTTACAAATGTAAACGAAAATCTGGTTGCATTAGGATGGACAAAAGTCAATACAACCGCAGAAGCTGACGTTATTATGAGTGCCGGTGTAACAACAACCACTACATACGTTGACAACGGCGGCGGTTGCTGGTGGGATTATTACGGATACTATTGGTGCTACCCTGATTACGGATACGATTACACATACACCACAGGAACATTATTCCTGCTCATGAATGACAGAGCCAGTGCGGTTCAGGGAAGCAACAATCAACCGGAGTGGGTAGCAGCAATAAACGGTTTGGCCGATCAGGGGAATGTTGTTTCAAGAATCAACACAACTGTTGATCAAGCATTTTCTCAGTCGCCTTATCTGAAGTAACCAATACTCAATAATCAAGCAAACATAATAAATAAAAATGAAGAGTGTAATTTTTGCAGCAATATTAATCATGGCAACTATGGCCAACACCGGCTTTTCGCAAACAAGAAACGGCACTTCAACAGGTGTTGTTGAGTGGAGCATGGCGTTTAATTCCGGAAGAGCATCTGATTTCATCGATGATCCGAGTTTCGCAGGAGCTTCATTGACCTTTAAGAAATTTATAAAAGATAATGTAGCTTTGGGAATTTCCTTTAACTGGAATATTCTCAGCGTCGAAGATGCGAACGGTTTCACCGAATTGCCAAACGGAGCTGTTTCCGGTGCGCAGGCAAGATATCTTAACTATGTTCCGATTCTTGCAAACATAAGTTACTATTTCAATGAGAGCAAGAGAAGCAAGTTCATCCCATATGTACAGGCAAATGTCGGCGCATATTATGTCGGACAGCAGGTACAGCTAGGAATCAACAAGATAGATAACGATACCTGGCACTTCGGATTTGCACCCGAAGCAGGATTCTGGTATGTGCTTGGAAATGATGTGATGATGTCAGTGAACGGAAAGTACAACTTTGCGTTAAGCTCAGGCGAGAACCTAAAAGGTGAAAGCGATAATGACTATTCCTATTTCAATGCGAATATCGGAATAGGTTATTATTTCAGATAAAGAAGAATATTAATGAGTTCACTTGTACCAAAAGGCTCGGAATTTTTCTGTAACACGATGTAGTTCACTAACAAGATCAATAACAAGAAAGCCGGCAACTTGATATGCCGGCTTTTTCATTTGTAATAAATTGATGTTTCTTTTTCAGAACTCAGAATTGATTCCTGATCTTACTTCTTTGCAACACGCACATCAATTCTTCTGTTCTTTGCCCTGCCTTCTTCAGTACTGTTATCTGCAACAGGAAATTGCGAACCGTATCCTTCAGCTTTGAGTCTTGCAGATGGAATTCCCATTCCTACAATTGCATTCATTACTGCATTGGCTCTTTCTGTTGACAATTGCTGGTTGCGCTTTGCATCTCCGGTATTATCTGTGTAACCGCCAATCTTCAGCTCAACATTCGGATATGCTTTCATTATTGCCGAAATGCTTCTTATCTGATCCATAGATTCCGGTTTCAGAGTTGCTTTGTCAGTTTCAAACAAAATTCTGTCAAACGAGAACCATGTTTCTTTATCAACCATCTTTGTTGAATCGATTATGAAGCCGATGAGTTTTCTTTCGATTCCAAGTTCAGGAATGTTGATTGTATCACCGCTGATGAGTTTGTAGATTGCAAACTTGCCGAGCGCTATCCATTCTTTTGGCACGTTTTGCATCTTGGCAGTGTCTGTCTTTACAACTTTCTGAACCGTATCCTTCTTAACCGCTGTAACTGTCTTATCCTCATTGCATCCTTTTGCGAACAAGTATACCAATCCGAGTATGGCAGCAATTGCAAGTAGCGGAAGCAAGATCGTTCCGAGCCCACCCTTTGCCTCTTCCTCAACTTCTTTCGCCGCGTGTGTTACTTTTCCCTTAGCATCTCCAAACATGCTGCTTAGACCAAGTGTCCCCATCAAGCCCGCGGGAATAAGTCCCTTGAGCGAACCTGTAAGCCCGGAGAGCATTGAAGACAGTCCTGAAGCATTTGTAATTCCGTTGGACTTTGCCTCTTTTCCGATAAATGACATTACAATTGTTGCCAGAAGCGGAAGAAATTTAGTCAATGACGAAAGACCGATCCCTGACTCCTTTGAAATGTACTGATTAACATCTTCTGTTTTTGAACCGAACAGGTAGTTGACGGCTTTTGATCCGGAAGAAATCAGATCATCTGTCTGACTTCCGCCGCCAAGCATGCTTCCGAGATCCGAAAGATTGCTGCCGTCGAGCCCTTTTACCATATCAAATATTTCGCTTGCACCTTGGGAGTTAGAACCTTTGGATACGAGCCCTCCAAGAAGTGCCGGAAGACCTGCAGTGATTGCCTTTTGAGTATTTGACGAATCTACGCCGAGAAAACTTGCGACCTTTGTAAGATTGTCACTCGTCAGATATTCTGAAACTAATTTTACTAAATTTGCAGCCATAATATTAATTTTTTGATTTGCGGATAAACAAATTACCTAATTTGCAGTAAACCTTCTTTGCTAAAAAAATACCTCATAGGGAAATACCCACCATTCATCTCTCAACAAGACTTTTCGAAAACTCCATTAAGCCGCATTTATTTGCTGAAAATCCGCGCATTTTCGTTGAAATCATGCGATAGTTCGCTGCTTTTCCGCTACACTTCTTCAACATCCGGCGACTTTTCGCTAATTATCCGTACTGTTTCGCTGACAATCCGCGCCGTTTCGCTGGTCGTCCGCGCCGTTTCGCTGGTCGTCCGCGACTTTTCGCTAATTATCCGTACTGTTTCGCTGACAATCCGCGCCGTTTCGCTGGTCGTCCGCGCCGTTTCGCTGGAATCTTAAAATTCAACTTCTCGCCTGCGAAGCACCGCAACACGTCAACGAACATCCGCAATAAATCTAACTTCAAGAACAGATAAGCTTCTGTATATTGAGAACGGTCTCAAGCCATCTCACAACCTGAATTTGCAGCCTTGGGTAGAAGTATTGATACTTTGGAGCACATGAAACGGAGTTTGTGAACGAGCGGAACAAACCTAAAATGTTATCCCTGCGAATGCTGCAGACGGGGATCTACGGAATAGTGGATTCATTGCAAGGAGATTCATGCTATTACAATAAACCCACATTGTGTCATCCCTGCGAATGCAGGCCTGCCCGCCGAAGAATGTTCATGATACATCGCTGCAGGCGGGGATCTACGGAATAGTATCTTCACTACTCGTAGATTCCTGCCCGCCTGCGAAGAGTGTTGAAATTCAATATTCTTCGGGCAGGCATGCGCAGGAATGACAATCGTAATTTTTAAAATGGTTTGTCACCCTGAGCTTGCCTGCCCGGCGAGGACGGGTCGAAGGGTGACTGTTTGTTTCATACTGTCTGCGCTGGGGCGGAAGTTCCGACATCACGACAATTTTCATCGAGGAAAATAATCGGTTTCAAAATTCTTATCGTGTATTCGACCCACCCC
>CALEVL010000321.1 GCA_937924675.1 uncultured Ignavibacteria bacterium
GGTTCAAAAGAAAGCGGAAATGATTTTATTCTATGTATACGGTTCGAGCAAACTGTTTTCCAAGTAAAATGTTTTGGACAGATGTGAACAAACTTTGGAATAGTCGCGGGCTTCTATATGGGAATGATTGTACCGGCTTAAGTGGTCACTCTTTTTGGATTAAACCGGACTGTTTGATTGACTAATTTCATCTATACAAAATTGCTGAAAAAATCATTTCTCGGATACACCTTGCAATGTTAACATCTTGATTCGTGCAGGATGGAACCAATAAGCTGTTTCAATAATTCACAAGATAAGAATTTCAAAACACTTAATAAAAAATCGCTATGAAAAAGACAAAAACTAACTTCATCGGCATTGAATCTGTTAAAGCGGAACTCCTTGCCGGAAAGTTAAATCTACTGCTTGCAAACTATTCGATCTTCTATCAGAACACCCGCGGCTATCACTGGAATATAAAGGGTGAAAAATTTTTCGAGCTTCATGTTAAATTTGAAGAGCTATATAACAGTCTCATTATTAAAATCGACGAAATTGCAGAAAGAATACTTACACTTGGATTTTCACCGCAGCATAAGTATTCGGTTTACAATTCGGAATCATCGATTAAGGAAAGCAATCAGGTGTCTGATGGCAACAAAGCCATTAAAAATATACTTGAATCCTTTTCAGAAATCATTGCCTTACAGCGTGAATTGCTTGATCTGTCTGCCGAAGCCGGCGATGAAGGCACAAATGCATTGATGAGTGATTACCTTAAAGAGCAGGAAAAGCTTGTCTGGATGTATTCTGCATATGCTGCATAATTCTCTTCAGGCTCGTTAGAAATTCTGAAATAATTACAATTCAAAAAGCACAGCAAATCTATGCTGTGCTTTTTTTAATTTTTTATGACATAAGTCATACTATATGTGAATCGGCATTGACTATTTTTGTAGTATGATAACTAACTTCCTGATTTCATTAATTGTATGGCTATCTTTCCTCGGAATTGCCCAATCCCAATTCAGCATTTCCGGAAAGATTATTGATTCTTACACAAATGAAGGCATTGACCGGGCAAAGGTCACTGTATCATCTTCATCAAAGGAAACACATTCACTTCCCGATGGAAGTTTCACAATCTCTGGACTAAACGATACTACAAGTGTTCTTACTATTTCAAGGATTGGTTACGAAGACCTGATCGCCGCAATTGGTTCTCCCGACTCTTACAAAGGAACTATTCCTAAATTTTATATGAGGCACTCTCAAATAACTTCAGGCACTATTGATGTAAGTGAAGGCAGGATTGAAACCGAGCTCAAGTATGCAACGCTTCCTGTTTCACTTGTCACCGAAGAAGACATTAAGGGCTTGCCGTACATAGCCGTGCCGAATGCAATCGAAATGAAGACCGGCATTAACCTGTTACGTGACGGAGTCTGGGCCAATGACATATCCATCAGAGGTCTGAGCCGTGACAACGTAATAACGTTGGTGAACGGTAACAGAATTGAAACTGCAAACAATCACGCGGGACGCCTGGCACTAATTGATCTCAACACAGTCGAAAGAATAGAATTCATCAAAGGCGGAACATCATCAATTTATGGATCCGGTGCGATGGGTGGGATCGTCAACATCGTAACCAAGACGGGAATGTTAAGCAGCAAGACGTCTCTCTCAAGTTCAGTGACCGGTTCATATTCAGGCGTTAATGAACTGTCATCATTAAACCTGTCATTGCAGATGAACCTGCCGGGTGCTTACCTCAATTCATACATTGTTAGCAGAAACTCTTCAGACATGCAGACTCCATCCGGAGCAATTCCCAACTCATCTTTCAGAGATGAAGGAATTCATCTTGACGGCGGAATGAAACTTTCCGGAAGAAGTATTCTCAAATCCACATTCGAAATATTTCATTCACCATATGCCGGAATCCCGGGAGGTTATCCTGTATTTCCTGACAAATCGCGGACAACATATTTGAATGCGCGCAGAACAATGGCTGACCTGACCTATGAATTGGATGACATTTCTAATTCTTTTAATAAATTCTCAGTAAGAGTTTTTTATCAGGCAATAGACAGAGAGGTTGAAGTATTTCCGAATTCCATTGTTACCATGCCTGCAACTGCTACTTCTCCTGCCCGGAGAATAAACAACGTTTCAATTTATCCTTCCGGATTTCATGATGTCGGAGGCGTTCTGTTACAGTCGGAGTTCCTGCTTTCCGGCTCCAGCCGGCTTGTTGCCGGTATTGATGGCTGGATGAGAAAACTTAAAACAGAAAGAGAAAGAACTCAGATCATTCAGACACTTGATTCAATGAACAATGTCACTTCCACAAATGTAGTGGTTACAGGAGATGTGCCGGTTCCAAATTCCGAGTATTTGAGTTCAGGGATCTTCGCGCAGAATCAGACATCCTTCATGAATGAAAAACTTTTCCTTGATCTTAGCGCAAGAGTTGACGCAATCTTCATTTCCAACGAGGAAACAATTTCACCGCTCTATACTGTAACTAACGGGGTGAAGAATACTTCTCCTTCAAGCCAAAAGATTATTTGGCAGGCAACTGACGAGAATGACGTTTCATGGAGCGCTACAGCCGGAGCCAATTACAGACTCAGCAGCAAATGGAATGTTCATGCCAATATTTCTGCTTCATACCGTTCACCCGGACTGGAAGAAAGATTCCAGTACATTGATCTAGGAAGCACTGTTCGAATCGGCAACCCTGCGCTCAAGCCCGAGAGAGGCTACTTTGTATCAGGCGGTGTCAAATACTGGGGTGACAAAATAAATTTCGGATTCGAGGGCTTCGGAAATTTTCTCAATGATCTTGTAGTTGAAGTGCCGGCCACTTATGAAGGTAGGTCGGCATTGAAGAAAGAGAATGTCGGATCATCGAGGATTGCGGGATTTGATGCAGACTTTGAATACAACTTTGTCAGCAATATTACTTTGCTTGGAGGAGCATCATACATTAACGGCGTGAACACTGAAAGCGATACTCCTCTGCCACAGATTGCTCCATTCAACGGGAGGCTTGGCATAAACTATTACACTCCGCTTGGTGTGAAGTTATCTCTGAGCTCAATTGCTTACTCGGCTCAGAACAAAGTAGCAACCGGTGAAATAACTACACCGGGATATGCAGTCTTTCATTTGTATGCAAACTACAACTGGCTGTTTTCGGAAATTTCATCACTCGGAATTTCAGCAGGCATCGAAAACATATTTGATAAGAACTACAGAAGTCATCTTTCAACTGCAAGAGGATCAGTTACATCAGAACCCGGCAGAAATGTATTCATCAATTTAAGTTTACAACTAAGGTAATGGATTGGTTTTGGATAGCCTTTATTTCAGCAGTCCTTTCAGCCGCAGCGGCCATCATGCAGAAGAAAGTACTTATGTCAATTGATCCTCTGAATTTTTCATTTCTGATCTCTGCTCTCACTGCAATTTTTTCTTTGCCTTTTGTTTATACAATTAACTTCGCAACCTTAAGCAATTTATCGCTTGCCGTTCTCTTTGGGAAATCAGTGCTGAACGCACTTGCATTTCTTTGCATTATGACAGCACTTAAGCATCTTGAAATAAGCAGGGCTCTTCCAGTAATGGCAATATCACCGATGGTAATAGCAATTCTTGCTTTTGTATTTTTGGGTGAATCTCTGAAGCCGCTTGAAGTAGCAGGAATAATTCTGATCTCTATCGGTACTTATTCGTTGGAACTTAAAAAAGGTGAAGGAGCATTACACCCGTTCAAAGTATTGAGCGGTTCAAAGTATCACAGGCTTTTGCTGACTGCACTTGCACTCATTTCGATTTCATCAGTTATTGACAAAGCACTCTTAAGTAATTTCAAGTTACCACCTATGACATTCCTGGTGTTTCAGAATTTCTTCTTCCTTATAATATTCTTTGTCATCACAATTGTATATCGAAGAGGCAAAATTTCCGGAGGTTCATTTTCATTAGAGAAGAAGTTAGTGATACTTCTGATTGCAATAGCTTTAGTTACAGTGCTTTACAGATGGGCTCAGTTTGAGGCAACAAAGATAGCTCCGGTTGGACTGGTAATATCCGTAAAGAGAATCTCTGTACTAATTGCGAGTATTGCAGGTGCGCGGCTTTTCAAAGAAGGTGATTATACAAGAAGAGCTGTTGCTGCATTGCTGATAGTCGGCGGTGCAATGATGATTTTCAGGGACTGAGTCGGCAAGTTAGTCAACTGATTTAACGGGTACAGATACTGTCAGAGTTGTTCCCGGATTTGTTTCATTGCCAAGCAAACCGGGACTCTTAATTTCAATTTTTCCTCCGTGTTTTTCGATAGCACGTTTTACTGTTGCAAGTCCAAGTCCGGTTCCTTCAACATTAGCTTTCTTTGCATTGCTTGCTCTGTAGAATTCACTGTAAATATTTTTCATTTCATCCGTCGGTATTCCAATTCCCGTATCTGAAACAGATATGTGAATGATATCTTCGCTCTCATCTAATCTTATCTGAACCTTGCCTCCAGCCGGAGTGTATTTAACTGCATTGCTCAAGATATTAGAGATGACAAGCTCCATTAGTCTCTTATCTGCTACAACTTGTCTGCATTGATCGGAAGCCTCTTCAAAATCAAGTATTATGTTCTTCAGTTCCACTTTGGACCTCATCGATTCTATAGAAGTCGCAATTATTTTTTCAAGATAGACGGGTTCCTTCCTTATCTGTTCAAGAAGCTTAACTCTTGAAACATCAAGGATATCATTTGTAAGTACGATTGCATCATCAGCTCTGGCCTTTGACTTTTTAAGAATATCCTTCACCTTTTCACTGAGTTCACCTGCAATTCCGCCAAGAAGGATATTCAGATAAGATGAAATTGCAGCTATGGGTGATTTGACCTCATGAACCACCGCCATCACATAATTCTGTTTCTCAAGTTCGGCGGTTTCGATTTTCTTCAGTGCTTCATTTAATTCCTGTTCCCTCATGAAATGAGCTGAAGCGAGGTTATTGGAGAATTTGACACTCATCAGCAGCATCAGCCAAAATGCAAACAGATATACGATTGTTTTTGGAACGGACATTGTCTCCTGCGCATCACCGGCAAGGATATCAAAATAAGGAACAGCTCCGGAGTTTACGAGGATAACCAATATTGAGAACATCAGAAGAAGTGTTATGAAAATGCCGGTTACAATTCTACCCGGAAGAATCATGCTGGCAATGATTGCATGAAACACGAAGAATAGACTGAAAGGACTCTCGAGGAGTCCGGTAACATATACCAAGGCAAGAAGTGTCAGCAGATCACAAACAATCTGCACAAATGCTGTGCGCATTGCTTCGGAAACATTTGCGTCTGACTGCTTGTCCAGTTTTCTGGTTTGTACGTCAAAGTGAAGATTGTATCCGAGAACTATCAGAACGCAGACAAGTATTCCCGTGTTTTGAAACTCACTTCCTTTATCTTCATTGAAGAACTGAAGATAAAGGAAGAATAAAGTCAGCATAATGACAGCACCGTATCGAAGTTTGATAAACCATTTGTTACGGTCAGATACGAGCCGGTACAAATAATCGAAGTCCTTGGTATGTGCAGGGATCAGGTTAAGCATCGGATCAGATTAATATTTGAAATACACTAACTCAGGAAATAAACTTTCCTCTCTTTTGATAATGCGTATGCAATAGCTTGTGAGATAGTTTTCCGCAAGGTCCATCGGTCAGGAATTTTTCGTAGATGTATTTTATCCTCGGATTTTCGTGTGACTTTCTCACGGGCAATGAAGCTTCTTCATCGTAAATTGCCTTTGCCCTCAGCTTTCTTATAAGCTCAGATGTTGGAATTGGCTGTCCGCCTCCGCCAATGCAGCCGCCGGGGCATCCCATTATTTCAATGAAATGGAAGTCGCTTAGTTCACCCTTAAGAAGCATTTCCATGACGGTCTTTGCGTTTGCCGTTCCGTGAGCCACCATAAATTTGAGCTCAACACCTTCAAGGAAACTGAATTGTTCAACACAATTCTCGAGCTTCACTGAAGCTTGTTTGATCCCTTCCATTCCCCTGCAAGCTTCAATATTCAGATTCTTGAACGGGACTTGTCTTCCTGTTACAAGTTCATAAACAGTTCGCAATGCAGCTTCCATAACACCTCCGGTCGCTCCGAATATCAGTCCTGCGCCTGAGGCTTCCCCAAACGGTTCGTCGAAATTCGATTTTGGAAGTTCCGGAAGAACCAATCCGGTTTCACGGATCATCTTTGCAAGCTCTCGGGTTGTGAGTCCGTAATCAACATCCTTATACCCGGAAGAATTCATCTCAGGTCTGTTGCATTCGAACTTCTTTGCAGCACAAGGCATCACTGCTACTGTTACAATATCTTTTGGGTCGATATTCTGTTCCTTCGCGTAGAATGTCTTGATAACTGCTCCGAACATCTGCTGAGGAGACTTTGCCGAAGAAAGATAGTTCAGATGTTCAGGATAGAAGTGCTCAATGAACTTAACCCATCCCGGTGAGCAAGACGTGAATTGCGGCAGCATGACGCTTTTATCTTTATCAACAATCGCGCTCTTGAGTCTGTTTAGAAGTTCAGTGCCTTCTTCCATGATTGTGAGGTCTGCCGAGAAATTAGTATCAAACACCCTGTCAAAACCCATTCTTCTTATTGCAGTATTGAGCTGACCCGTCATTGAAGTTCCGGGAGGAAGTCCAAACTCCTCACCTATTGCTGCTCTGGGTGATGGAGCTGTTTGAATCACAACATGTTTTGAAGGATCTTCAATCGCTTTCCATATATCATCAGAAGGATCATTTGCATGTAAGGCTCCTGTAGGACAACGATTGATACATTGTCCGCAGTTAATGCAGATCACATCTGCAAGCGGCTTGTCCATGAATGTTCCGATCATAGTATCATATCCGCGATATATAGCTTCAAGCACTCCGACTTCCTGAAGATCTATGCAGGTTCTTACACATCTTCTGCAGAGAATGCATTTGTCCATATCCCGCACAACTGCATGTGAGGTCTTATCAATTTCAAATCTCGATTCGCATACATGTCCGAATTCGTATCCGTCAACTCCGTATTCTTTTGCAAGTGATTGAAGTTCACAATTGTTATTTCTTACACAACTGTAACATTCTCCGTAGTGCTCGCTGAGCAAGAGGTCTAGAATATGTTTTCTTGCTTTTCTTACTTTATTAGAGAACGTCCTTATCTTAACAGGTCCTGTTACAGGAAAAGCACATGCTGCCTGAAGAGTTTTCATTCCTTCAACCTCAACAACACACATTCTGCAATTACCTGCTATACAAAGATCTTCATGATAGCAAAGCGTTGGTATATGAACATTATTCTCGCGGCATATTTCAAGTATGGTCTTTCCCATTGGCACAGACAATTTTTCTCCGTTTACTTCAATACCAACATTTGCACCTATGCCTGTTCTGTCCTTTGCCTTAGAAATGATGTGCGGTCTTTGCGACATGGGACTTCTCAATTCAGTTTGCGTATTCATGTGAGTGCACCTTCAGCTTTTGATTTAAATATCTCTTCTTTAAAATTTTCCAATGTTGAAATGAACGGATTCGGACTTGTTTGTCCTAGTCCGCACTTTGATGCTATCTGCATAGTTCTTCCAAGATCCTTCAACTTCTCAATGTACTCAAAAGTAAATTCGCCTTTCTCGATCATTTCAACACCTTCAAGCAATTTCACATTTCCAATTCTGCATGGAGTACATTGACCGCAGGACTCTTCAACAAAAAATTCCATGAAGCTCTTCAGGATCTGCAACATATTCCGCGAGTCATTAAAGATCATAATCGATCCGCCGGTTGCAGCATCTTCATAAGCAAGTGACCTGTTGAAGTCTTTCTTTCCTATGCAGACTCCGGAGGCACCGCCAACCTGCACGGCCTTTGCATTTTCTGCACCGACTATGGCAAGTAATTCCTTAATTGTTGTTCCCCATGGCAATTCATATACTCCCGGGTTTTCACAATCACCGGAAACAGAGAACAACTTAGAGCCCGTAGATCTGTCAGTTCCGTTTTCACAGAACCAAGTTCCCCCTTTAAGTACAATATGCGGTATCAATGCAAAGGTTTCTACATTGTTGACTATTGTAGGATGCCCCATGAAACCGGTGTTCACCGGATACGGCGGTCTGTTTCTCGGTTCCCCTCTATAGCCTTCTAGAGATTCGATCAGTGCGGTTTCTTCACCGCATACATATGCGCCTGATCCGAGTCGAATAATAATATCGAAGTTGAATCCTTCTTTTCCCAATACGTTCTTTCCGAGCCTACCGGATTGTCTCATCTTTTCAAGATACGACTCAAGATATGAAAGCATATAAGTATATTCTCCACGGAGATAAACAATGCCTTCTTCTGCACCAATTGTAAAGCCGGCAATAGTCATTCCGTCAAAGACAAGTTCCGGATATTCTGAGAGAAGCACACGGTCTTTGAAAGTTCCCGGCTCTCCTTCATCGGCATTGCAGATGACATATTTCTTTTCATCATTAGCGGCTGCAACTATCATCCACTTCGATGAAGTTGGAAAACCGGCACCACCTCTGCCTTTGAGTTTTGAATCGCGAAGTTCATTCAGAATTTCATTGCGGTCCATGCTCAATGCCTTTTCAATTCCGGAACCCTCATCATATTTGGAAAAGAGTATGGGACCGGATCTGTTCTGTTTTTCAAATACAGTATTCATTTTATTTCTCTTAAGATTTTGCATGCGGTTTCAGGATCGAGTCCTGTAAATACATGATCATTTACAAGCATTGCCGGACTGTGGTCACACATCCCGATGCAGTTTGCATATTCGAGAGTAACACGTCCGTCTTTTGTAGTATCGCCAAATTCAATGCCGAGTTCTCGTTTAACAGCATCGGCAATTGCCTTTGTACCGGCGAGGTCGCAGATGATTGTCTTACACAATCTTACAATATTTCTGCCTCTGGGCTTATCATACAAAAATGCATAGAATGATATCACACCATAAACCTCGACAGGATGAATATCAAGCATCCTGGCAACTTCCTGTTGAGCGAAATCACTTATATAGTTATATCGCTGTTGAATCTCCTGTAGAATTGGAAGGAGAGATGATCTTTTCTTGCCGTACTTTTCTGTGAGATCGCTTACAAGTTCGCTAACTGCATTCTTTTCATATACAAGCATAATTCGTCAGCCTTTCTTTCCTTTGATTAATTTTCCGATCGTTTCAAGGAGTATTGCAGGTTCGACCGGCTTGTCGATAAACACATCAACCTTTACAACATTATTCATACCGTATTCATAACCAAGAGCATTTGATACGGATGAATACATGATAATCGGAACATCGGGTCTCTTTGATTTGATCTTTGAAGCTGCAAAGAACCCATCATCGGGTTCTACCATCATAACATCTAGTATTATTAGGTCGGGAGATTCACTCAAGGCCTTTGCACAGCCTTCATCCGGACCGGATTCCGAGATGACCTCATATCCTTCGGATTCAAGAATCAGTTTTGTTGATTCAACAATATCCGGGTCATCATCAATGATAAGAATTTTCTTAGACATGGTTTCATTTGGTTTGTACAAAGATACTGACAAATTATGATACGAAACCATGATACAAGTCATAGTTTTTCAGAAAAAATGCACCTGCTCATACGATTTCTGTTGATTTTGTATCGATCATTGCTTCTTTAATTGAATGATCAGCCTGAACATTTCCCGTGTATAGACAAGGTCTTATTCCTTACTTTTTAAGTGAGAATTTTGGTAACAGTAAAAGAAAGTATGATGAGGCATAATACTATAACGCTAAACCGTATGAATGCGTCAGGATGTAAGTCCTGACGCCACAAAGGACAGTAAAAGAAAGTATGATGAGGCATAATACTATAACGCTAGACCGTATGAATGCGTATACTCTATTCTATGGTTACTTTAATTATGAATCAACGAATCACCTTTGACTCACACCATGGTTACATCTAATATGAGTGAATGTGGAGCGTCCTAAAAAAAATAGAAATAAATTGTAAATAATAGCTGAAATCTTTAATTTGCGTGGAAATTACCGAAGGAGCCCTCTCAAATTGGAAAGCGAAACCAAGTCACAAAGCACATATAAAGACATCAAAACATTTGACCAGAAGAATTGGATCAGTGAAAATTTAGGATATAAGAAAGATTCAGGAAACTGGGCATGGATTTTTCACAGGATAACAGGTATTGCACTAATAGCATATTTGTTTCTGCATATTTATTCTCTAAGTCCGCTAACAAAAGGCGAAGCGGCTTTTAACGCAAAGATGGCACAGTTTTCTTCTCCTTTTTTTATGGTGATTGAGTGGTTTCTTTTTGCATTCGTGATCTTCCATTCTCTTAACGGAATAAGGATCGTCATAGTTGACTGGGCTGACGGAGCAAAATACCACAAGCAATTGTACAGGCTCTCATGGGTTTTAGGGATTATTCTCTTCCTTGCAATGGGAGCGCTCATGTTTTCTCATGAATTGAAAAAACTGTTTTAATACACACAGGATAAAATTATGTATAAATACAGGGCTTCAAAGGATACGGGATCAAAAAGTTGGGTCATGCAGAGGATCACCGGGCTTGCATTGGTGGTTCTAATGATCGGACATTATATTCTGATGCATTACCATCCCGATTCAGGACATACATATCAGGCAGTACTGGGAAGAATGCAGTATTCATGGTATAGAATCATCGATCTCACATTCATCGTACTGGGAATGTATCATGGACTGAACGGAATCTGGAATATTTTCCGTGATTACAAAATGAAACCCTGGCTGAAATATTCCGTTATATCGGCATTGGTGATATTTGGAGTTGCATTTACGGCTTGGGGATTTAACATTGTGTTTTCTATTCCGTACATAAACTGAAACATAGAACGAAATTAAGACAATGTGAGTTTGCCGGATACGGCATAAAAATTTTCACCCGATATTTGAACCCTAAAAATCAATTATAAACAAAACCAGAGAAGGAGTAAGGCAATGGAAAAATTTAGCGACCTCAAAACGATCCTGGATCAGATGGGTGCTGACATCGAAAAATTTTATCAGAAGAATCAGAATGCCGCCGGTACAAGACTCAGGAAATCATTGAATGAGTTGAGAAAGAAGGCTGCAGAGATCAGGAAAGACATTCAGGACGAAAGAACAAGAAGGAAGACTGAAGGATAAGATTTTTTTCTTCATTCATTTTGCAAGAGTGGAATCTAAAGAAGTTATTCCATTTGCGTTATAACTTTTTTTTAGAATCCACTTTTTTTATACGAAAAATTTGAGCAAACCAGACATAAGAAATTTCTGCATCATCGCTCACATCGACCACGGTAAATCCACACTGGCAGACAGGCTTCTGGAAAAGACACGGACGATTGAAAAGCGAAACATGATAAAGCAGGTGCTTGATGATATGGACCTTGAGCAGGAAAGAGGCATAACCATCAAGCTTCATGCTATTCAAATGATATACACATCCCCGGAAAAGAAAGAGTATATATTCAATCTCATCGACACTCCGGGTCATGTTGATTTTTCTTACGAAGTGTCGCGTTCACTTGCAGCATGCGAGGGAGCTTTGCTTGTGGTTGATGCCACGCAGGGAGTTGAAGCTCAAACGATAAGCAATCTTTATCTCGCAATAGACAACGGACTTGAGATAATTCCGGTCATCAATAAGATAGACCTGCAGAATGCAATGGTTGATGAAGTTACTGAACAGATCATTGAGCTTCTCGGATGCAAGAAAGAAGACATTATTCTTGCAAGCGCAAAGGCAGACATTGGTACTGAGCTAATACTTGAAGCAATAGTAAACAAGATTCCACCCGCCAAGACTGAAACAGACAAACCGCTTCGCGCTTTGATATTCGATTCCAAGTTTGATATATACCGCGGTGTAGTTGTCTATATCCGGGTATTCGAAGGTTCTATCAAGGAAGGTGATGCAATCAAATTCTTTTTTTCCGGAAACACTTTCACAGCAGAGGAAGTTGGTGTGTTGAGAATGGGCCGGATCAAGAGTCACATAATTAACGCCGGAGATGTAGGATATCTGATCGCCGGCATTAAGGATGTTAATGATACCAGGGTCGGCGATACTATCTTCAAGATTAATCAGCCGGTGAGCGAACCGCTCCCCGGATACAAGGAAGTCAAGTCAATGGTCTTCAGCGGAATCTATCCGTCTTCAACAGAAGATTTTGAAAACCTGCGTGAATCTTTGGCGAAGCTGAAGCTCAATGATGCAGCTTTGACCTATGAACCGGAAACATCTGTGGCTTTGGGATTCGGATTCAGATGCGGTTTCCTCGGAATGCTTCATATGGAAATTGTACAGGAAAGACTTGAGCGTGAATACGGACTGACGATCATCACAACTGTTCCTAATGTTGAATACAGAGTTTATAAGACAAACGGCGAAGTCATTCTTGTTGACAATCCGTCTCACATGCCTGAGCCTGCAAAGATCGATTACATTGAAGAACCTTACATCAGTGCAAATATCATCACGCCAAACGAGTTCATCGGGAATCTTATGAAACTGGCAAATGAGCGGAGAGGTGTTTTCCTTTCTACAAACTATGTTGATGCCAAGAGGGTTGACCTGCATTTTGAATTTCCGCTGAGTGAAATTGTATTTGATTTTTATGACAAGCTGAAATCCTATTCAAGGGGATATGCTTCATTCGATTATGCATTCAAAGATTTCAGAGAGTCAGACCTTGTGAAGCTGGACATTTTGCTTAACGGTGATTCCGTAGATGCGCTTTCAACTATTGTACACAGAGACAAGTCATTTGACTGGGGAAAGAGACTCTGTTCCAAACTCAAGGAACTGATTCCGAAGCAGATGTTTGAAGTTGCTATTCAGGCGGCAATCGGTTCAAAGATCGTTGCACGCGAGACCATCAGTGCAATGAGAAAAAATGTAACTGCAAAGTGCTACGGCGGAGATATCAGCAGAAAGCGAAAACTTCTTGAAAAACAAAAGGAAGGCAAGAAGCGTATGAAGCAGATAGGTTCTGTTGAGATTCCGCAGGAAGCATTTCATGCGGTTCTTTCCCTGAATTGAGAAAGAACTTCAATAAGTTTAAATAAATAAATAATACCTAAGACAATATTGGCTGACAGAAGCGATTCCCAAAAATCAAAGGATAATAAGACTCTTTCAGAAACAACCGAAAATCAGAAAAACGAAAAAGTAAAGAAATCCAAGACACGCGAGTTTTTCGATGCATTAGTTTACGCTGCCGTTGTTGCTTTCATCATTAAGATATTTCTCTTTGAGGCATTCCGCATTCCGACAGGATCAATGGAAAAGACATTGTGGGTTGGTGATTTCTTGCTGGTAACCAAATTCACTTACGGTGCAACAACTCCTAGGAACATTCCATTCACAGACATAAGACTTCCCTACTTCAAATTGCCCGGCTTTAAAGAACCGGAGAGAGGTGATATTATTGTTTTTGATTTTCCCGGTGACCGTGATGAAGTGGAATCGAAGGAAGTTGTAAACTATATCAAGCGTTGTGTGGCTGTTGCCGGAGATACAGTAAGAATTGCCGGCAAGAAACTGTATGTAAACGGAGAATTGTTTCCCAACCCTACTCATGCAATGTTTGACAACATGAACAGACCGCAGAGTTTTGCAAATCAAAGGATGTTCCCGCGCGGCGCCGGCTGGAACGAAGACTGGTACGGACCTATCAGAGTTCCTAAAAAAGGAGATAAGGTTAAAATCGATTCATCAAATTTTGATGAGTGGAAAACATTTGTCATGAGAGAAGGACATTCAATCAGCCAGACAGCGGATAGGAAAGTATTAGTTGACAATGTTGAGCTTCCCGACGGGGAATACACTGTAAAAAGAGATTATCTTTTTATGATGGGAGACAACCGTAACAACTCGCTTGACAGCCGCTACTGGGGATTCATGCCTGTTGATAATGTTGTAGGAAAAGCATTGCTAATTTATTGGTCCTGGGATCCGAGCAAATCATTCCTGAACTTTTTCGAACTTCTTGGAAGCACAAGATGGGACCGCATTGGAAATCTCATAAAGTAAATTGAATGATCTTTATCCGGATGTAATGCCGGCAAAGTGAAATATCATGTCCGGCATCTACATTCATATTCCTTTCTGCAAGAGAAGATGCAACTATTGCGACTTCTTCTTTACCACAAACACAAAGCTTACCGATGATTTCCTGAGATCCTTATCAATTGAAATCAAACTTCACTCTGCTACATTTCCTGAACTAACGTTTGATACAATTTCTTTTGGCGGCGGCACACCTTCACTACTTGGCGGTGAGAATATTGCAAACATCATTTCAGTCATTAGGAACAACTTTAATATTTCTGAAGATACAGAAATATCACTTGAGGCAAATCCTGAGGACCTTACAGGAAACAAGATTGAAGAACTTCAAAGATCAGGTATTAATCGCTTAAGCATCGGTGTTCAGTCATTCATTGACAGCGAACTTAAATTTCTTACAAGGCATCATACTTCGCTTCAAGCGGAAGATGTTGTAAAGCGAGCACTTGACACAATAAGCAATGTAAGCATCGATATCATTTATTCGCTACCCTCTCAGAGATTTGAGGACATTGCTTACTCAATCAGCAAAGCAAATGAACTTGGAGTTAAGCATGTTTCTGCATATACATTGACCTTCGAAGATAAAACACTGCTGACCAAACAGGAGACAGAAGGCAAGATTATAAGAAATACACCTGAGCATGAAGCAACGCTGTATGAAACGGTTGCGTGTAATCTAAGTACCTTGGGTTTCAGGCAATATGAAATATCGAATTTTGCAAAGCAGGGGTTTGAAAGCCGGCACAACAAAAAGTACTGGGAGCTGAAAAATTACCTGGGAATAGGACCATCTTCGCATTCATTCATTCACAGCAAGAGATGGAACAATGTGAAAAATCTCGGACTGTATTCGGAAATGCTGAAGAAAGATGAACTGCCTGTAGAAAATCTTTACGAACTCACTAATGAAGAGTTGAAATCCGACTTCATCATGTTAGCTCTGAGGGCAGGAGGAGTTTGCTTTGATGAGTACAGCAGAAGATTTGACAATTCTTTTTTACTTACATACAAAACCGTGATTGACAATTTGGTTCGCGATGGATTTGCGGGAAAATCGCAGGACAATTTCTGTTTAACATCAAAAGGGTATGCAATTGCTGACGAGATCATTGCTAGATATTTTTGAAGATTGGACCTATGTCCGGATCAGCATTCCTTCCTTATCAATATTATTTCTGTAAAGAAAATTTGATACAAGAACAGTAGTTATTACAAACGGTAAGGCAGCAATCAGATCTATCACATAGTGATATCTCAGATACACAGTTGAGAATATCATTAATATAGAATAAGGAAGATAGAAGTAAAACGATCTCGACCTGAACTTGCGGGATAAATATGTGATCAACAGAATCACGATTGTATGTCCTGATGGAAATGCATCTCTTTGAGCCACAAGAATTGCGTTGGTCTCTCCTTTGGGAATTGATTCTCCAAGATTGATCACATCTCTTATAATCTGCGCAAAAAATATTCCGGGCAATTCCATATCTGTTGCGGAAAAATCATGAACAATAAATCTCGGTCCTACAGCGGGCACAAGCAGGTATCCAATGAATGAGAGATAGAATCCGAACATGATTACAAAAGTTGCATACTTGAATTCATCATACCTGTGCCAGAAGTAAAGCTCAGCAGCATAGATAACGGGCATGAGATAAAAGACTCCGTAAATGATCTGAAGGAATTCAGTCAGATACGGGTTTGCAATTTGCCATAAAAACTCGGTAGGATTAATTCCAAATATTGAACGGTCTATCTGAGCAAGGACTTCATCATAGAGTTTGTCTCCATGGCTGATCATTATCACATAGACTTCTTTGAAGCAGAAAAGAATTGTAAACACCGGATACCAGAACCTGATAAATCTTGCAAGACCCGGTGCTTCGTTGTCAATGTAATTCTTGCCTTCATATTTTGACACAATGAAGACTATAAGTAATATGATGAATACATTGACGAGAATAAGCAGAACTTTTTCAAAAACATTATCAACAAAGATCAAAGATACTATTGACAGAAAAAGGAAGAATACAATATTCATAACGTCATGAGTTTCCAGAAATCTGAGTCTGCCCTTAATAAAGTCCACAGTATTCAGACGTGGCTGAGAAGGTATGTTGAAACGGTAAGAAAGACAGTGATGCCAATGACATCCTGGAATGCAGTTTCAAAAGGGCCGGAAGTTAGTGCAGGATCAAAACCAAGCCGTTTGGAGATCATAGGAGAGATTGTACCAATTACACCGGCAATATTTATTGAGATAAACATAGATACAGCGACTGACAATCCGAATCTCATCTTATTCTCATCACTGAGAAGATAGCCCATAAATCCAACCGCGATTCCAATTGCTGTTCCAATAATAAGTGTAGTTCTTATCTGTCTGTTCAGCGGTTCCCACCATCGGTTAAGCATCATGTTACCTGTATCGAGCCCGCGTACAACAATAGCCGCCGACTGAAGTCCGGTATTACCTGAAATTGCCGAGATGATAGGCATGAATGCTGCCAGAAGAATCACTTTCTCAAGCATTGCATCATGTGAGGAGACAACAAACACAGCAAGCATTTCAATGAACAGAGTTATCATCAGCCAGGGCAAACGGAGCTTGGCAATCTGAAAAGGAGATTTCTTTTCAAGTTCTTCGGCATCCGTTCCCGCCATTCTTGCCACATCTTCTGAATATTCTTCCTCCATTACATCCATCACATCATCGATCGTAATTTTTCCGATCACTCTCTGCGCACTGTCAACCACAGGCAGCGATACAAGATCGTAACTTCTGAATATCTTTGCGACTTCTTCCTGATCAGTATTTGCCTCCACAAAAATTACATCCGGATTCATGATGTCTTTTGTAAGCGCATCCGGAGTTTGCATTGAAACAATTAATCTCTTTAGGGACATTATTCCTTTCAGAACATTATTGTCGTCTACAACCCATAAATTATAAAACTGGTCTATCTCACCTGCTCTTAACTGAACTTCTTTTACTGCTTCTGCAATTGTCATGTTTTCTCTGACTGCAATGTATTCCTTTGCCATGATACCGCCGGCAGTATTCTCATGGTAAGCAAGAAGCTCTCTTACCTCATCAGAGTCTTCGGTGTCAATCTTCTCCAAATTGCCAAGGACCTCTTCCTGTTTGTCAGCTTCAAGATCAGAAAGAAAATCTGTAGCATCATCAGAATACATTTCACTGACAATATCTGAAATTTTTTCACCGGACAGCTTCTCGGTGAAATATTCCTTCCTGTCATCTGATATTTCGAGGATTACTTCGCTTGCAGTTTCATCGTCAAGAAGATTGAACAGATAGAAGGCATCATCATCTTCTTTGAGATTGTCGATAATGACTGAAATGTCAAAATCATAAAGGTCAGCCAGAATATTCCTTAACGCAGCATCCGATTTATCATTTATCAGTTGCGTTATGTCTTCCAGAAGTTCGCTATCAACCTCCAGTACGGATTTATTCTTTTTCTCCGGTGACAATGTGTTTTGAGTTAGAGTGGTTAAAAGTGTGTCAATTTACTTATTGACATAGGTTAATTCAATTGATTTTGCGAAAGAGCCAAAATGTTGCTTCAAGCATTGATTTGCATATCGCACTGAACTAATTTTAAATATAGCACTTAACACAGTCAATCAAATAATCTTAGTTAATTGAATACCCTTACTGATATTGTTATATTTCAAATGCAACTTTGACATCAATATATTTTCAGTTGTTGCATGAAACTTTACTAATAACCTGTTAAATAACTTAATTCACAAAATGAGTAGCGCAAAAGTCTTTGCTAATTTGCTTATTGCTATTGCTTTAGTTGCTGTCACAGCAATTTCAACTTTCTCTTCCGGATGTTCATCAGGAACAGAAAAATCAAATGTAAGCTCAAAATCCAAGACAAGTTTGTTTGAAACAAAATGGTTGATCAGGACACTTAACGGATCCAGGGTGTTGATTCCGGAAGGCGGCAAAGAAGTTTTCATCACATTTAAGAGTGACGGCGGTTCAAGCGGTATTTCCGGATGCAACAACTTTTCCGGGAAGGCAACGATATCGGGATCAGCTATGACATTCGGTCCAATAGCAGGAACGAGAATGATGTGTCCGAGCCAAATGGATACGGAAAGAGATTTTCTTGCAATGCTGGGCAAGTCGGCTACATTTAAGATAAGCGGTAATACACTTAGTATCATGGACGAAGCAAAGAGTGTGATAGCAACATTCGATGGGTTCAAATCATCCGGCATTCTGGGCGAATAGGAATCAAGTTCATTGCTTAAGTTTGTAAGCTCATGGTTTTGAGGAGACAAATGAGTTGATAAAGAAAAATCAAACGAGTAATTTACCCCGGCGTTTTAACAGGCGCGGAGAATATGATACGGGATGTAGATCAGTTGGTTAGATCGCACGTCTGGGGGGCGTGAGGCCGGCAGTTCGAGTCTGCCCATCCCGACATATACCTTCCCCGAGACAACATCTTCACCAAGATAACGAATGAATATACTATGGACACAGGTGCAATTACGATCAATGATTTGCCAATCTCTGAAAGACCAAGGGAAAGGCTGATCAGCAAGGGACCTACTTCACTCTCCACTCCGGAACTTCTCTCACTTTTGCTCGGCTCAGGAACTAAGGGAGAATCTGTACTATCTTTATCCCACAGAATTCTGAAATCTTATGGTTCCCTTTTCAAGATACAGAATGCTTCACTTGAAGATCTGAAAAGAATAAGAGGCATGGGTGATGCAAAAGCTGCAAAGCTAAAGGCATGCATTGAGATCGCGAGAAGAATGATAATTGAAGAGAGAGTCTTTGAAGAATCTGAATCGATCAAGAGAAGAAACTCGGAAACAATTACTTCACCTGACAGGCTGTTTGAAATAATCAAATCAAATATCACACAATTCTCTAAAGAGCATTTCTTTGTGATTTCACTTGATACAAGAAACAATCTCATTGGAATTGATGAGATATCAGTAGGGACATTAACTGCAAGCCTTGTTCATCCGCGCGAAACATTCGAGTCAGCAATAAGAAGGCATGCAGCTAAGATAATCATATCGCACAATCATCCTTCTGGTGAAACAGATCCATCGGATGATGACATGAAAATTACCCGCAGATTAGTTGAAGCAGGGAAAATCATGGGAATAGAAGTTCTTGATCACATCATAGTAACCAAGACAGGTTATCTCAGCTTCAAAGAACAGTTGCTGATTTAGTTTGCAAGATCAATACTGTTTTGCAGCTGAAATACCGTGCTTTGTGTCTCAGAGCTCTTGTCCTGTTTGGTATTCTTCACCTTCATCATCAAACCGGAGCATTGCCTGATAGAATCTTCCGTCAGGAGATATAACAACACCGCCTTCTGTTTCCCAACCCGTTTCAAAAAGCTCGGTTACTCGCTTTATCAGTTCAAGGTCAGTAGCACCGGAAACTATTGTGTATTCCATGTTGAATAATTTGAGTTAAAGTTTACTAAGGTAAAGTGTTTAGATATTTTGAAAGCAATGCAAGTTAGTCAATATCTTTCAGAAATAAAACCTTGTATTTATCTTTGAGAATTCATGAATTTGCCAATGCACTTTCACTTAACTCAATGCGTTATCCTTGAATAAAGAATTCAGGTAATCTATTTTCTTAATCAATTTTTTCAAATAAAAAACGAAGCAACGTTGACTGAAATAGACAGATTGCTGAAAAGAAGTGAAGTATTCGGATGGATCTGGATAATGGGTATCGGTTCGGTAATTTCCATTATGTCTGCATTCAAAGCAGCACGAATGATGAAGGAAAGAGGTATTTCCGACAGAAAGAAACTCACAGGACTTTTTGTTCTGGGGTTTGCCGGACTATTTATTTCGGTTGCTGCATTTGCAATCATAATCATTTACAGAAAGAGTAAAACTAACTGATGGAGTATAAAGATTATTATAAGGTTCTTGGAGTCAGCAAGAACGCTACAAAGGATGAGATCAAAAAGGCATACAGAAAGCTTGCGGTAAAATATCACCCAGATAAAAACAAGGGTAACAAGCAAGCTGAAGAGAAATTCAAGGAGATAAATGAGGCCAACGAAGTATTAAGCGATGAAGAGAAGAGAAAGAAGTATGACCAGTTTGGCGAGAACTGGCAATATTACGAGCAGACCGGTAATCGGGGCGGTTTTGACTGGTCACCATACTCCAATCAGGGTAGCGGGCAAACACAATATACTTTCACCGGAGGTGGAAGCGATTTTGGCGGATCAGGATTTTCAGATTTCTTTGAGACTCTCTTCGGGGGAGGAGGAGGTTTTGGCTCAAGCCAGACAAGAGGCAGGAGAAGGAGCAGTGGCAGGACATCACACTTGAGGGGCGAAGATCTCAGTGCAGAACTCAGCATTACGCTGGATGATGCATATCACGGCGCGGAAAAACTTTTCGACTTAAACGGACAATCAATAAAACTAAGGATAAAGCCAGGAATCAGTGACGGACAAGTTCTCAAACTTTCAGGCAAAGGTAATCCCGGACATGGCGGCGGAGGTGCCGGTGATCTGATGCTTAAGATCAATGTTCTAAGCGATCCGGCATTTGAGAGAAAGGGTAACGATCTTCATACCGTCATGAACGTAAGTCTTTATACTGCAGTACTCGGAGGGAAATCACCGCTAAGAACATTTAAGGGAACGATCAATGTCTCTATTCCAAAAGAATCTCAAAACGGGAAAGTGATGCGGCTGCAGGGAATGGGCATGCCGGTTTACGGAAAGTCAAATCAGTTTGGAGATCTTTACGCAAAAATATCCACAGAGATTCCAACAGGATTGAGCGCTAAAGAAACGGAACTCTTTCAGGAGCTTCAGAAGCTCAGGAAATGAATCAGTAATCATGTCCAATTTGAAAGTTACATGCTAATTCTCCTCGCGTAAATTCTAATGCTAAATACTTCCGTTATACTTACACTGAAAACTTTCACGGAAGACGAGCTAAGTTCATTCAATGAATTCCTCTTGTCGCCATTCTTCAACAAGAAGAAAACCGTAACCCGACTTTTCAATCATATCAGAAAATTCTCTCCTGCATTTGACTCTGAGAAGCTTGACCGTAAGACCGTTTGGAAATCCATTTACAAGGGTAAGGAATTCAATTACGGTGTGATGAAGAATCTCATTTATGATCTCGGAAAACTTGTTGAAAGATATCTTCAGATAATCCGGTTCGAGAGGTCAGAGTTTGCAAGGATAGAAAACCTGACATGGGAGTATATAGATCGAAACTTAATTTCATTTACCGAAAAGCCCCTTAGACTGCTTGAAGAGTTAGCATCAAGAAATGGTAAGGATACCGATATGTTTGAAAGGCAGATGAATATTACCAGTATAAAAGAATACATAGCCTCGCAGTTGCGTGACCCTAAATATTTAAAGGGCAGTTATAACTCTGAGTACATTGACAGACATACGCTATATTATATTTCCGCCGTTGCAGAGAGATATTATAACATACTCATGAAAAAGGAATTCGTAACCGGTAAGAAGGATAATTCACAGCACTTGGAATTTATAAGTATGATGGAAGAGTATAGGCATCTTGATGAAAAGATCATAGGATTGCACATTTACAATCTCTTGATAACTATTGAACCGGATGTTGAATCAAATTATTTTGAATGTAAGTCACATCTGTACTCTATGATTGATGTACTTAGTATCAGGTTCAGGAGTAAGATGCTTGTTGCCCTCATTAACTACAGCAACAGTATGGTACTAAAGGGCAGAACAGAGTTTAACAAAGAGTTGCTTGAGCTGATCAGGTTTATGATAGAAAAAAATGCCCTGATAGAAAAACCCGAGGATTGGTTAAATCATTACCTATATGTAATTGCCGTCAGCAGCGCGTGCAATCAAAAGGATTTTGATTGGGCAGAGAGCTTCATAGAGAATTACAGGGATAAGGTTACGCCGGAATTCAGAGAGCAATATTATTATTATGCTCTTACCACTCTTAACATGAAGAGAAAGAATTTTGACACAGCTCTTGAGAATTTGTCTAAAATAAGACCGGCAAATATTATGGACAAAGTTACTGTCAAGAGATTTGAGCTAATGATATTTTATGAATCAGGTTACGGTGATCAGTTCTACTCATTTTTGGATTCATTCAACAGTTTCAAGAACAATGACCGTCATCTTTCTGAGCAAGCACGACAACTTATTACAAATTTCCTTTACTTCATTCGAAAGATCGGACAAATCAGGTTCAACATGATTGATGTTGCAACTGCTGACGCTGATATTAATTTCCTAAAAGAGGAGTTGATTAAATCAGACGTTATTAACAAGTCGTGGCTTCTTGAGAAACTTTGCGAACTTGAATTTCCTGACAAAGAATAAAACTCTGCTGGAGATACTCAAGTTTAAAAATTGCTCTGTTTGCTGCGGGCATACTTAAAAGATTGTAACTTAATCAAGAAGAGCAGTAATGATATCTGCTGTTAAAGAGTCTGTTCCGTAAATCATCCAATCCTGAGTTTCATAGTCATAAAAAGTTTCCCGACTGATGCGGGAATGAATCTGTTATTTTAAATTTATACACTATGCTTGTCATTGCTAAACGGTGATGCAATAAGCAATATATCTACCTCCGAAACACTTCACTTGTTTTAGCTCAACTCATATATGAAGTTGCAGCGGTCGATGTCAAAATATTTTGCTTCTAAAGTAGCATGTGAACATTTGATGAAGCCCATAAATAGCAATGTCATTCAGCCATACTGTATGCTGAATTGCTACCCGCATATCAACATTTCCTCATGCAACGAGCATTCTTCAATACACTGTTGATGCAAACGTACAGCCGCTTATACCGCATCCCATGTTAGACTAGGTTTAGAACTTTTCCTCAACTTCTCTTCAAGTTTAAAATTTATTTCCTTTTCCATGATGATTAATTCTTAAGTGAAATTGAGCGTCTAATTCAAATCAACCAATGCTCAAGATCCGATTCAAATTCTTTGCAGAAATCGTTTAAGTATTGATATTAAGAGGCTGATTCACATTTCATTATGCAAGTTGCAAAAACAGTAAGGAGCCTCTAAACTCCTCAGAGACTCCTTTCTAGTAACTATGAATTTAAATCGATCTTCAGTTCATAGAATTCTTAACCGGGAAGCAAAATTAGGGCGCTATCACACTTATGAAGGCAGTTGCATTGTTATCAGCTATTGAGTAATCCGTAGCATCTACAAAATCATCCCCGTTCAGATCAGTATCTACATAACCTGTAATGAATGCAGTGGCATCATTGTCTATGAGTGCTAGATCAGATGCATCAACGGCATCATCCTGATTGACATCACCTCCGTAAATTGCAAACCGTACCGGAGTATTATCAACCTGAATCTGATTGCCTCCAAATGCCTGCGCTGCTGAAGTATTGAAGCGATACTCTGTTTGGGAAGTGAATGGATCAAAATTAACGTAAGAGGAGCTCCATGTTTCAATAGAGTTTCTATGTCTCAATCTCAAATAATAATCCTCGCCGGGTGTTGCATTTGAGTAATGTACATCGATCAATCCGCTCAAAGGATTGTAAAATTTTACTAACTCAACCTGGCTATAAGGCGAAACACTTGACCTCAAAGCACATCTGATTGTATCTCTGATTGATTGATTTGTTGCAGGATTGTAGAAACCCTGTACAAGCACATTCGTATTCAAAACTCTTGGAAGTACAACTTTATTGTTTACAATGATTCCCCATGCATAGAGTCTTCCTGTATCTGATGCAACATTATCAAGGATATCCATTTTCCACAACCCCCGGCAAGTTCTGTTGCCAAATGTACTTATCGGACTTCCGGATGGCTTCACTTCCGGAGAGAGGCAAATGTATTTGAGATGTGCATTTGTGCTGTCAGCATACTCGTTGAATACGGTCACAATATTTCCGCTTTCATTACTCAAAGCACGGTAAGACTGAAATATCAAAACGGAGCCGTCCGGTCCTGTTAGTGAAAACCTCAGGTTATCACCCATAGAATGATTGACGGCAACAAAAATATTCATATCACTTATATCTTCATCAAGAAAAATTTCCATGGAGTCAGTTGTCATAGAACCGGATGTTCCTGTTTCGGGAATTCTTCTGTCTGTAGGTTTTATGAAGAATCCCTTTTGGAAATTCAGGTAGTCTGCTCTCAGCATTGGCGACACCGGTTTATACATATTGCCGCCGGCATGAGCAAAGCCTGCATCATTCCTGAAGCGCAGTCTTTGTGAGATATCGGCATTGCTCACAGTGTAACCGTCAAGATTCAAGCATAGGGTTGGAACTGATACACTATCGTTTGATTGTTCAATAGAACTGTACATTGATGAGCAGATCTCGTAAAGAGATTTCGCCTTGTGTGTTATTCTTACTTCGTCAATGAAGCCGTTGAACTTGTTAACTGCATTGGTAACACCACCAATGTATAACGAATCTGAAGTGCTTGTTATCAAACCTCTTAAAGCAGTTCCTGTGTCTCTAAGCTTACCGTTAATAACGAATTTATAGTCTCCGTCAGAAGCCCTGTAAGTGAATGCAACGTGAGTCCACTTATTAATAGGTATTGTATCAGCACTTGAGATCACCAAACCTGAATTTATTTGGGCATACAGTTTACGATTGAAGATTGCTAATCTGTAGCTATTTGATGTTCCAATCGGAGTTGACTTAAAAATGATTGGTTGTTCTGATGTTGTTCTTGGATAGATCCAAGCTTCCATCGTGATCTCATTTACAGGATTTGTAATCGATGAAGATTCCATTGCAGTATAGTCACCAGCTCCATCAAACTCCAAACAATCATTATGGATTATTGTTGTGGAGGGTCTGTAACTGAGATCATAAGCACTGACACCGTAATTGTATGCATCATTTCCATTCCCTGACCAGTCAACAAGAGAGAATAGAGTTCCCTGCGCATCCCTGTCCTGAAATGTAAGTGACATTACAAGTGAAGAATACTTTCCCGAACTTACCCCCAGAGTACTTCTATAGTATTTCTCAATTTCGTTTGTGGTCAGATCTTTGTTCCAGATACGAATCTCATCCATCAGTCCGTTAAAATTGTTTGTGATACCTCTGCCAATTAGCAGTGAATCGGTATTATTTACAGGTGATACTGCAACAATTGCCGAAGTATCGAACTTGCTATCCAAATAGATACTGTATTTGTTTGCGGCATCATCAAACACAGCACAAACATGTGTCCACTTGTTTGCCAGCAAGGCAGTCTTTCCTAGCAACCTGACTGAGCCATTCACGCGAATGGCAGGTTTCCCACTTGTCAACACCATTCCGTAGCCGCTTGCACTAATACCCTGAACCTTTTGCAATATTACTTGCGGGGTGGCAGATGTGACATCTGTCGGGCATAACCATGCTTCGATTGTAAAAGAAGAACCAATGTTAATTTCAGGTGAATTTGGTACCGAGAAAAAATCTGATTGAGAAGCATTGAACTGTGCCGCATGATTCCAAAACATTTGTGCAAAAGACTGTCCCGAGAAAATCACAAGGAACAGGAATAACAAGATTGCATAATGAGTTTTATTCATTTTATTTTTTTATTTTGAGCGCCAATATATGCAAAGGAGACAGAAGATTTAATCCGCAAAGAAAGTCATTTTAAGCATCCTAAGATTTTCTACATTCGTTAGATTGACATCTCACAAATTGTTAATGTACAATTGTAAATATGCAGGGAGTGAATGAACGACTAAATTGTAAGGATTACATTCATTACCGGCTTAGAAATAAATTCAATATTTGGTTTAACTAAAGTATAAACCATAAGGAGTCTCTCTTAAATTGAGAGACTCCAAATATAAACACATCACATCTATTCTTGAATCTGATCTTAGATATTACTACGGAGTGACTTTGCCTACAAAGTTCGCCGCATTATTATCTGCAAGCGCAAGGTCCGTTGCATCAACTGCACCATCACCATTCAGATCAGTGCTAAGATATCCCGAGACATAATTTGCTGCATCATTATCAATTGCTCCTGCATCAGTTGCATCAACAACTCCATCCTGATTTGTGTCTCCGCCGTAAATGCAGTAGCGTGAACCTATTAACAGCATGTTGTTTCCGTATGCCTGAGTCTGAGCGGTTGTTAAGTCATAGGTAAACGATGAGCCAAGAGTATAAACCTCACCTCCTGACTTGCTCCAGGTTTCAATTGAGTTTCTGTGCTTCACCACAACATAGTAAACTCCGCTGACAGCATTCAGGAAAGTAACTGTACTGCTGAAAGAGTTTGAATCAAGTATCGCAATTGCAGAATCAACGATTGCATAAGGCGATGATGAGTTCCTGAGATATAAGCTGACAGTATCTTTAATTCTCAATCTGTCATTCGGCTGATCATATAGTCCCTGAGGTATAAATTTAATTGTGGATGCTACTGCCGAAGGAAGCAGGGTTGTTGAGGCAGTCTTAAGCACAATATCATTTCCGGGATCGAACACAAGGGCAGTCGGCTGACGGTTGAAGATGAATGCAAACGACTGATTGTTAGCATCATTCATCACTCTGAATGTAGAATCGCTTCCGGTTGTGAATGAGACTCTGAGGTTCAGCGGCATCTTATGAAACGGAGTATTTGATTGTGTTTGATTGGTAGTGAATCTCAATCTCCAGTTTCCGCCGCCAAGTGAAGTGATGTTGTAATTATTCTGATAGACCGGATGATTGGGTTCCTTTACCCACTGATTTATGAACCAGCTCATATCCTGACCGGCAACATCACTTAGCTTTTCTGTTACGTCATCAGTTGCCGCTGAGTTATGTTTGAATCCACTAAGACTGTCCATTGCATAGGACTTTGTGAAGCTGAAGAATATTGAATCACCAAGCGTATATCTTAGCATGTGAAGTACACAAGCTCCTTTGTAATACGTAATAGCAGTATTGAACAATGTATTTGTAGGAGGAGTTGTGATTGCCCATTGTGGATTATAGATTGGCCATCCGGGATTGTTGTTCAGATAATATGTAGCATTTGCATTGATGTCATTTTTATAAGAAGTATATCCGCCCGTGTATTCAAACCAGATTGCTTCTGTGTAAGTGGCAAATGCTTCATTCAGCCAGATGTCAGCCCAGGTTGCCGGAGATACAAGATCTCCATACCATTGATGTCCCATTTCGTGAGAAATGATATTCTCACTCCAGCAATTTGTGCATAGACTTGTTAAAGTTTGGTTCTCCATGCCTCCCCACGTAAACTGACTCCCGAGAGTTGCAAAGCCGTTCTTCTCAAAAGGATACTCGCCGAACTTCTCTGACATGTGTGTCATCATATTATACACGCGTGTCTTGGTTGCAGTAATATTCTCTCCGGAATTATAATAGAATCTGATCGGAACGAGAATTGACGGGTTGGAAGGTCTCGGCCAGTAGGTTATGTTGAGATTATAATTCGCCTTTGCCGATATTACCATCAGATAAGTTGCGATAGGATCACTGCTGATCCAATGATAATAGATCGTGTCGCCTGTTACCGTTGAATCATTCAGACGGCCGTTTGATCCCAGGCGAGCATTTCCCGGCACTCTTGCTGTCAGGTCAAGCGTTGCCTTGTCGCTTGGCTTATCCCAACACGGAAACCATTTTCGCGCACCCTCCGGCTCACAGTCAGTAAACACAAAACCTCCGGAGGCGTAGAATGCATTGTCTGTAACATTCTGGTGTGTATAGTTTATTTTCACTTCAGTTATCTCACCCGGATTGTAAGTGCGGTCAAGATTGACCGTGAGAATGTTGCCTGTATGTGTAAAGCTAACTCCGGAAAGACTTACAGAGCTTACTACTATTGAAGTATTGACCGCATTGAGTTGTATGGAACTCAAGGCAGTATCAACTCTGAATTTCACAGTCACATTTCCGTTGAAATTTTTCGGATATGGACTGATGAAGCAACTTCTTATATCAACATATATTTTGTAATCCAACACATCAAATTTATGCAATGGATTATTTGGGGAATCAGAATCTATCTGCATGGACAGATTGGGGCTGTTCATTTTTTTGTGAGAACAAAAGTGTTCTCCTTTTGGCAGATTGTTCTGAGCAAATACAGTTGAATATAAAAAGGAAACTGTGATCAAGCACAGTATCATCTTTTTCATATTCTCTCTGTTTTGATTTGTAAGCTAAATTAGGAATATTTTTCACTACAATTCCATGACTTGCGTCATAGTTTTTTGATAATTCTTTCTCCCAGCAGCCAAGATCCAGTATTGTATTTGTAAATAATCAAGAGGAGCATGACAAGCAAGCTCCTCTCTATATTCATGACTGACGAAAAGAACTGTTACATTGTTACGGTACTGAGACAACAAAATTGATTGATGCAATGTTCTCTGTAATTGCAAGATCAGTTGCATCTACTGTTCCGTCCCTGTTAATATCAGTGATAAGATAACCGGAAACAAAGTTCACCACATCTGCTTCAACAATTCTTACATCGTCTGCATCAACAGAACCGTCTTTATTGACATCAGAGCCGTATGAACTAAGGTTTATTTGCTCTGAACCTTCCCTACTTTCATCTCCGGCAAGTGAAGCTGAAGTACCAAGAGTTGTAGTAGCAGTTTTAAGTACAATGTCATTACCCGGATCAAACACTAGCGCGGTCGGCTGCCTGGTAAAGGAGAAATCAAACGACTGGTTATTTACATCATTCATTACCCGTATCAAAGAATCGCTTCCTGATGTAAACGACACCTTCGCAGTAAAAGGCATCTTATGGAAAGGAGAATTTGTCTGGGTCTGCTTTGCTGTAAATCTCAGCGTCCAGTTTTCGCCACCTGCAGAAGTAATGCTGTAAGTATTCTGATACACAGGATGGTTTGGCTGCTTGACCCACTGGTCAATGAACCATGTCATGTCTTCACCCACATAAGCACTCAGCTTTGCAGTTACGTCATCGGTTGTTGCCGAATTATGTCTGAATCCTCCGAGACTGTCTTCTGAATATGATTTCAGGAAGCCGAAGAAAACCGTTTCGCCGAGTGTGTATCGTAACATGTGCAAAACGCAGGCTCCTTTGTAGTAAGTGATCGCTGTATTGAATAGCGTACTTGTTGAAGGTGTTGTCACAGCCCATGACGGATTGTATATCGCCCAACCGGGATTATTGCTTAGATAATAACTTGCGTTATTATTGATATCATTCTTATATGAAGTATAGCCGCCGGTATATTCAAACCATACGGCTTCGGAATATGTGGCAAATCCTTCATTCAGCCAGATGTCTGCCCATGTTGCCGGTGAGATCATATCACCATACCATTGATGTCCCAATTCATGAGAGATGATATTTTCATTCCAGCAATTTTTGCACAGACTTGTGAGAGTTTGATTTTCCATTCCTCCCCAAGTAAACTGACTGCTCAAAGTTGCAAAGCCGTTCTTCTCAAAAGGATACTCACCGTATCTGTTTGAGAAATGAGTCATCATGTTATAGACTTTCGTCTTTATGGAAGTGATACTCTCTCCGGAATTGTAATAGAATCTTATTGGCACAAGTACCGATGGGTTAGAAGGCCTTGGCCAGTTTGTAACATTTAGACCGTAATTTACTTTTGCGGAAATAACCATAAGATAAGTTGCAATCGGATCTCTGCTGATCCAGTGATAGTAAGCCGTGTCGCCTCTTAAAGTGGAATCTGCGAGTCTTCCGTTAGAGCCGAGCTTCACTGTGCCTTTTACTCTGGCAGTTAGGTCAAGTGTAGCCTTGTCGCTTGGTTTGTCATAACACGGAAACCACTTTCGGGCGCCTTCCGGCTCACAGTCCGTAAATACATGACCTCCGCTTGCATAGAAAGCTTTGTCTGAAACATTCTTGTGAGAATAGTTGATTTTAACCTCCGCAACTTCACCGGGATTGTAAGTGCGGTTCAGGTTGATGGTAAGGATGTCGCTTGAATGAGTGAAGCTAACACCTGCAATACTAACAGAACTGACTGTGATGGAAGTATTGACAGCATTGAGTTTGATTGAATTTAGAGTACTGTCCACTCTAAATTTCACTGTTACGTTGCCGTTGAAGCTTTTTGGATAAGGGCTGATGAAGCAGCTTCTTATATCAACATATATTTTGTAATCCAGTACATCAAAACTGTGTACTGGACTATTTGGGGAATCAGAATCTATCTGAATGGACAGATTGGGGCTGTTCATTTTTTTGTGAGAACAAAAGTGCTCTCCCTTTTGCAGATTGTTCTGAGCAAATACAGCTGAATATAAAAAGCTAACTGCTACTGAAAGCAGAATCAACTTTTTCATATTCTATACTGATTTAGTTTGGACTACAAGATAGGTTTTTTAAACTTATCAAAACTATGACAAAAGTCATACTTTTCAGGACAAAATGATTTGGGAGTTTTTATTCAATTAGAAAGTTGAAAGTTGAAAGTTGAAAGTTATTTCTAACTGTTGCCTTTAGCAAGAGTTGAGGCGAAACCGTCATTTGATGGAAATCTGAGAAGTTCTTTTCTTTGTAAATGGAATAGCTTAAGCTCAATTCTCAACTCTCAACTCCCAACTCTGAGCTCACTGCGGAAGCACTACAGTATCAATAACATGTATAATCCCATTGGACGCTGGCACTGATGCAAGAATCTTTGCATCATCAATATATACTGCACCATCTTTGACTGTTATCTTTGCATTTGCTCCGTCAACCATTCCAAGAACTCTTCCGTCTGTAAGCATTTCAGTGTTGTAAACTGCAACAGCTACATGGTGTTGAAGTATCTTTGCAAGCTTAGATTTGTTCTCGGGTTTGAGAAGATCATCAACAGTTCCTGCAGGCAGTTTGTCAAATGCAGCATTTACCGGTGCAAAAACCGTAAACGGTCCTGCATTGGATAGTACATTCACTAAGTCGGCTGCCTGGAGCGCCGCAACTAATGTTGTATGATCTTTTGAGCCAACAGCGATCTTCACCACATCCTTTTGTGATACATCATCTTTCACATTTCCCTGTCCGGTTGCCACTTTTTCCTTTGAGTCAGTTTTGCCGGTTGATTCTTTCTTAGCTTCTTCCTGATTGCAACCAACAGTAACCAGAAATGATACAGCTAATACAGTTAAGATTGTCTTCAAATTTTTGTTCGATTAAGTTTTGCAGTTATTAAAATGTGTACATACAAAATTAAGTTTAATCAATATAAAGTGGTTTGACTTAAGTCAAGTTAGTTACAAGTTGAAAGTTAAAAGTTAAAGTGGCGGCGAAGCCCCCCAATGTGGAAAGATCGTCGATATACCGTCCTCTCGTGGAAATTTACTTAAGTGCATTCATAACAACCTATGATGCTATCTGCATCCCGAGCTTGTTTCAAACTGGTCGACGAGCATTTTTGAGACTGGAAAATTGATATTGTCACTATAAGATGTCGAGTCAGAGCCTGGAGAGTTTTCAGAATATCATTGAAAGCATAAGGGCAACTACTTTTCAAGAAATAGTTTTGACTTCAACTCCTCGAAATCCTCTTTAGAATAGTCCTGGCTGTAATAGATTTCGAACAGTCTCTTTCTTTTTTCTTCTTCGGTCAATTCGGAAGGCAGTTGTGATGTGATTATCTCTCGTACAGTCCTGCACATGCTCAACATTTTGTTAAATTTCTCTTCAGGCGAAAGTTGCGAGTAAAACTCCTCCAGCTTAAATTGTATTTCAGGGTTCGTGTCATTCATTTTAAACAGATACCATTTTGTATAAATCGTCTAAGTGCAATTCTGAAATCTTCTTTAAAATGTATTCCTTATCCGTTGTATATCTCAATAAGTTTCTCACATCCTGTAACTGCGTTTCGGAGTCAGAGCTTCTTGCCCGCTAAATTTGTAAATGATGAGATCTGTCGCATTTAGAATCCACTATAATTTTTGAATCAGAGATCTGCACATTTCCATTTTTGGACAACGATCAAGCGGGCGATTCAACATACTTTCTTGTTCTCTCTTTAAGTAATGCTTTGATCTGAAGATTTGTCCTGCCTCTTTCTGGAGAAAGGTCAACAAAATACTTTGCCAGCGTATCGTAACTTTTTATCATCAGCAGAAACCAGATCACAAAGTAATCGAGCTTTCTGAAAATGATTGCTCTTTCCTCTGCATAGTGATTAATATTCTCTTGAAAGCTGATTGGATGATTTGTCCAATGCATGGATGGATGAAGGTGGTGACTGATATGGTAGCCATCGTTGTAACATCTTCTGTTGTATGTTGAATTAATGCATGTGATACTGTTGCGATAGCAATTTTCCGGTGATTCAAGATCAATGAATGCATGTTGCGCCCAGTTGCCGGCCATCATCATGAACCGCGTAAAAACTACCGGAATCACCAACACAACTAGAGTTGCCTGCCAGTTAACAAACATAAGAATTAACACGATGACATACCAAATTGACTCCCCTGTCAAGAACCTTCTCATCATTCTCTCTCTTCCTTTCCTTTTCAAATAATGTGACAGATCAGGAACAACGAAGAAAAAGAATCTCGAGAAGTATCGCATGAAATCTTTCAAACTATCCCGCTGATAGTTCATCGTACTGCTCAGATCCTCTGAAAGATTATTCTCAGGGTGATGCATCCCAAGATGATGAGCAAAGTAACTCTCAGGTGTCTCGCCAAAGAGCGGCCCGAATATCCAATGAATCAACTTATTCAGGAAAGCATATTTTCTTTTGAAGAATGAGCGGTGAGAGGTATTATGAAGCATGAGGATGTATGGACCCAACAGAAAAATTGAATTGTATAGAAAATACAGCAGAGCTATCCACCAGTTAAATTCCTGTGCAAAGAACAAATAGATTGCAGCAGGAACTGTAGTAAAGCAAATTACAAGACAGAGTTTAACAAAAGGCAGATCTCTTTCATCATCTATGAATCGCAGTGCAACTTTTTCGAAGGATGTGAATTGTTTACCGTCACTATGTATGGGATCGGTAATATTGAGATTAGTGGAAGTTTCCATAATTTTGAATTTTACATATTGGAGAAACAAATATTTTTAAATCAGTTAAGCATATATCCAAGAGCATGCACATTCAGCAAGTTCTGCTACAGGGAAGGTAACCATGTTTACCTTACAAGTGCTAGTCAGTTCTGTTAATTCTTTTCATCATGAATTAAATGATGATCACCCGGCTTGCAATGCATATTCTTCAAGTTTATGTTCAACTATTCAAATATATAAGTTCACTACATTTGAAATTTCAAAGATTTATCAACACATAATTAAAGAAACTCCTTGATATCACAATTAACTATTCTTATGTCACTGCATACGGCTACGCCTTACCAGAGAGTAAGAACAAAAAAACATGAGGGTATCGAAATGTCCAGCCCGCGTAAGATATGGATTCTGGAAATTCCAACCGGGGTGAAGGTTCAATTGGGAGATTGCGAGGAAGAAACATTGAAGGTAAATAGTGCTTTTCATAGCAGTGTAAATTTTTTTTACAATTCAATCTAAGAATAAATATTTTTCTAATTGGTACAGAATTAAAAAAAGGAAGTTACCCATGCGACAGAGATCTTAGTAAATCTTAGAGTGCAAGAGCGAATCGGAATCTAACTTAGTTTTCTCGTTCCGAAGCCTCAGAGACTATTTTAAAATTAGATTTCGATGCAAAGATATGAGTACGAAGTGACTTCTTTTTTAATAGATCCCAGCATTCGCAGGGATGACACTTTGGATTGTTCGAATGTTTCAGAAGTACTTTCCTCTTGGCAATCAACAGCGATGTAGAATACAGCTTTCTAAAAATCGGGAGGCTGTGTAAATAGGAACTTTATGGACAAATGTGTATCGGAATAGTACTATTCCTGAAATAGATTCCCGCACGCCTGCAACATTGAAACATTTACACTTGCTGCGGGCAGGTATTCACCGGAATGGCATTTGGTAAGGTTGCGTTTTCACATAGCATCAAGGACTTGGAAAAGAGAGAAGTTTTTAATCCAATAAAAAAAAACCTCCGTACAAATACGGAGGCTTTAGTATCAAAGTGTTGGAATTATCTCTTACGGGGTTAACTTCTGAACGAATGCTGAAGCATTGTTATCAACATAAAGCGCATCACTGCCGTCAATGTATCCGTCACCGTTAACATCCGAAGGATTATAACCGCTCAAACCATTGAATGAATCGTTGTCCACAATGCTTGCATCGCTTGCGTCCACAAGTCCGTCCTGATTAACATCACCGCTGTATCCGAAATATGCAGAGCCGATCTGCGCAAGATTGTTGCCGTATGCTTGTGAAGCAGACGTTGTAAAATCATATGAAAGAGGCACGCCGAACATGTAAGCTTCGCCGCCGGCTTTGCTCCAGGTCTCAATGCTGTTCCTGTGATTGACTGCAATATAATAATTACCAGACGGTACATTCTTGAAATTGAATACTCCCTGATAGCTTACAGAATCAATCACACCCTTAACGGTCTCTACAATGTTGAAAGGTGAAACATTTGATCTCAAACTTACAGAGAAAGTATCCCTCATGCTTAATAATCCTGTTGTCTTGCGGAAAGCCTGAGGAGCGTAAGTCAGAGTCAAAGGTGTATTGACAGCAGACTCAAGCAGGTTGTATGAATTGAGCTTTATGTTATCAACATACCAGCCGTCAGCAACAACTCCTGCGTCTGCAAAGAGTCTGAATCTGACTTTGAACTGTGAAGATGAGTTTGCATATGATGTGACGTCGAAACTCTGGAATGTCCATGTTGAAAGTATTCCATTGTATGCCTTCACTGTATTCCACGTTGTTCCGTTATCTGATGAAACTTCAACATTGCAGAAATCATATCCGGCTTCAGTATTGTACTTGTGCCAGAAACTCAGGAACACAACAGGCGTTGTGCTCAGGTTCAAAGGAGCAGTAAGTGTCATCGAGTTGTTTGCATTATTAACATAGTTTCCCGTTGGGCTGTCTGTAAAAGATCTGGTTGCAGAGTAATATTGAGTTGTAGTTGTTGCCCAGCCCTGATTCGTTGACCATTTTGTGAAACCGTTCTCCGCACTGTCTGCAAGAGTAAGATTTCCCGAACCCACTGCAACATATTTCTTTTCTGTTAAAACAGTATCATTGTCCTGTGTAATGTTATATACAAGCGGCATTGCTGAATTCTGCGGCACGGCCGGTGAAATATTGAAGCCGAAATTTGCACTGTCTTTTTGAAACGAACTCATTAAGGCGTATCCGAAATTGTCCACCGGCACGGAGAGGTAATATGAGGCAGACTTGAGTGATACGTTGACATTCAAAGCGTTCAAAACTCCCTTGTTAAGAAAAACTGATTTGTAAGTTCCGGATTCACCGGAGACATAAGTTTGCTTGTTGAATGTTGAAGAAACAGGAGAAACATAAGGTCCACCTATCAAAGCCATGTATTGATTTGAGAAAAGCATTCCCTCCGCAAGCGGTATGATCTCTGCCTGTGTCGGCCAGAATCCGGTAGTACCCGTCTCGGGAGTCATTGCCATGATTCGATGTCCCAAATGAGTTGAGTCATTATAATACCAGTCATCAGCGCCGCCTCTCACTGCATAGCCTACTGTCTGCGTGGGAGTGCCTGTTGTATAACCATTTGTCGCAGACATGTCTGCAAGATATTGATTGAACTTGTAGTCATCAGGAGTCGGCGTCGGATCCTGCCATGCCCATGGCTTGATGATATAGTTGCCGTATGTGTGCGAACCCATGATAGCATTTATGCTTCGGCTGTTGACAAAGTTCATAGCCGCCATTGTTTCAGGCTCTGAAAACGGTGATGGTCCTCTATAAGTATCGCTTGAAGGTGAAGTGCTGGAACCTCCGTTTACAGAATTCCAGTATTGATAAATTCCGTAATTCCTGTTGAGATCAATACCATAACTTCCTCCGTTGTTTCTTCTGTTCTTTCTCCACATGCCGCCGCCGTTTGGGTTTGTGGATTGATTGTAGACATATCCGTCAGGATTGAGAACGGGCGTGAAATAGAGTTCTCTGTTTTCAAGAATGTAGGTAGCAACAGGATCTGTTCCATAATTCTCAAATAGCCAGTACATATAGAATATCATGTGCTGCATGCTTTCCGGTTCTCGGCAATGGATCATTGAGTGATACCAAACCTCCGGTCTGCCGGTGGGTGCATCCGGATTCTTTGTTACTCTTACTGTCCATATAGGTCTGGATTCAATTGTATTGCCGATAGAAAATTTTGCCGAAATGAGTTGAGGATATTCAGCCCTCATTGAATCAAGCTTTGCTATTACTTCCGTCCATTTTAGAAATCCTCCCATTGTGCCGTATATTGAATGGCTTATGTTCAACGCATCAGATGTGTATTCAATTGACTTTCGTATCTCAGCATCGCTCATTTTAGGAAAATTGCCATAATGCGTTTCCCAGTCTGGGATTATCACCTGATATTGAATTCCTGTTTTTTTGAACGCGTCAAACTCTGATTGTGAAAGCCATGCTTCCACGTAATTCTCTTTTCTTATTGCATGATCGATGTGAACGTCTGCCAGTTTCATGGCTCCTGAAATAGCTTGCTGCGAGCCGGTTATCCTGACAAGCATATATTTTTCATTTGCTGAAACTTCTCTTGCTGAAAGCAAATAGGTCAGCGCAAAAAGTATCATTATGATCCTTGCTGTGATTTTCATTTTTGAAATTTATTGGTTAGAAGAAACTTAGCTCAAAGCAGAAAAACATAATAGCCAAATCTCTTCGATATTTTGAGACCCATCAATGCGTTTATAAATAAGAGAAGCCCGGAATATCAATACTCCGGGCTTCATTCTTCGCAAGATTCTGGATCACGCAGAATCTCTACTGAACGATTGGAATCAGTCTTTACTTTCGGATTGGATTCTTTCTCCTGACTGATTTACTTTCCTCTTGTCATTATCATTATTACTGCCTGTTACAGATGCATTATCAATGTTCTGTTGTCTCAACACTCTTGCCACAATCGGTCCCGGTTCAGGAGTTGACTTCGAGATAAGATTAGTCGCGTTATTGTCTGCAATCAGAAAATCAGTCCCGTCAGCAAAGCCGTCACCGTTAAGATCAGTTACCAAATAGCCCGAGAGATAACCGAACGCATCATTGTCTATTGCAGCAACATCAGTTGCATCAATAACGCCATCCTGATTTACATCGCCGGAATAAATACAGAATTCAGTACCCTTAAGTATCAGATTGCTTCCATAGGCCTGTACAAGTGCAGTAGTGAAATCATAGCCGAAGGCATTGCCTCTGTTGTAAGTTTCACCGCCATACTTACTCCATGTTTCAATGCTGTTCCTGTGTTTGATATGCAGATAGTATGTTCCTGAAGGTGCATTGGCAAATAGGATCTGAACTAAATGCGTGAGTGAATCAACTACACCTTTCCCTGAATCAACAACATTGAACGGCGAAGATGTATTCCTCAAATATGCCCGCACTGTGTCTCTCATGTTGAGGCGTAATGTGGAAGTATTGTATAACCCTTCCGTTGCCAATGTTATTGTTGAAGCAATTGCCGCCGCGTTGTTAACTACACAAATACTGTCAACATATAGGTTATTTCCAAACCCGCTTCTTGCTCTGAACTTGATTTTGTTTGTACCAACAGGCAAAGCGAATTTCTTCGTTGCCCATTGAGCTGAAGTTGGAGTGTACTGAGATGTGCTTGTTGCAGCAGTATTTAGAGTTCCTCCTGCAGCTGCACCATAGAGTCTTGTCAGGTTTGAATAAGTTGTTCCTCCGTTTGTTGAAACTTCAATTGTCATTGAATCAACCCCGGTAGTATAAGGAGCATACGCATGATCAAATCTCAATGTATCATTCGGCATTGATGCTGAGAATGCAAGAGTAACAAGAGATTGCGTTGTACCGCTTGAAGCATTCCAGAAGTCAAACTTGGCAGATCCCGAGCCCACACCGTAACTGCTAACTGCATTTCTTGTCCAGTAATTTGTACCGGTGAATTCAAAGCTCCAGTTTGTTGGCGCGAATGTGGCTGAAGTGAATCCTTCACATAGCAATTGCTCTGTAATTGCAAATGAATAAAGCGAAGTGGAGTCTTTGTTACCGGCAAGCGAATTATCCTCTGCAATAATTCTGTAATAAATCTGATCACCGACATTCACATCGGCATTGAGCGAATTGAATGGAGCGGAGAAGTTGCTTCCGGAAGTGTTGGTGAGTTTAAATTGTTTTATGACAGTTGGAGAATTCTTATACCATCTTACCCATACAGAATCGAGTCCAAGATTATCTGTCACAACCGCGCTGACGGTTGACGGCCATATTGGCTTCGGCTGAGATGTCAAAGGTGTATGAGTTATCACCGGCTTCACATTATCCGGCTGAGCAATGAATGTATGCAATGTTGCCGGAGCATCCGCAGGTGACTTAGATGTTCTTCCCGTACTGTCAGTGGTTTTAATGTAGTACCTGTAAGTTGATGATAGTCCATTGCCGGGAATAGATGCAGTCCAATTATTGCCGGAAGAATTTGTCATCAGCAGGCTGTCCGTGATCGAGACATCGTTTCTTGACCAAAATAATCTTGTCTGCGATGGATTAATGCCTCCTGTAGTTGGAAGAATAACACTGTTGACAGCATACGGTCCCGCAACATTCTCTGTATTCGAAAGTGGAGTATGCTGAACCGACGGTCCGAGATTTAGATATGCTTTGTAAACATTCACAAGTCCTTTACCGTAATCGTTATCTTCACCTGCAGCTCCAAGATCAGTTGTAGTTGAAAACAGAATTGCCTTCAGTTGTTTGCCCGTCAGACCGGGAGCTGCCTGTTTCAGCAATGCAATGCAACCTGCTACATGCGGCGACGCCATGGATGTTCCGCTGATTGATGAATATGATGTTCCCGACCATGTTGATCTGATGCTTGTTCCCGGCGCGCTAACTTCCGGTTTTATCAGTAATGTGCCTGTTCCTCCGCAAAGTGATGGTCCACGGCTTGAAGAACTGCTTATCGGATAGCCGGCAGTATTTCCGTTCACATTACCAACGCAGAAAACATTCACGGAATCAATATTGATATTCTTTGGAGGAGTAATAGTTGATGCTCCCGGTCCTGAGTTACCTGCAGAAAACACCACAGCAATCCCGACAGCTTCAACAGCCGTCAGAGTCGTTCTGTAAATTGAAGTTGTGCACTCATCAGTAGCCGATGGATCTCTCCATGAACAGTTGATCACATCAGGCATATCCATAGTAACAGCGTTCGAATCCGGATCCATAGCCCATTGATAAGCGGCAATGTTCATGGAAGGATAAGAAGCTCCGGGACAATCTGTAACGCCGGCTGCCATCCAGTAAGCATCAGGAGCAACACCGACAGTATCACCGGTTGCAGTATTTCTTCCGCACATGATTCCCATAGTATGTGTCCCATGATAAGTTCCGCCGGAAGCACAGTCAAATGGTGAAGTACTTACCGGTGCAATCGGATCAAACCATGAATGGTACCACTGTCTTCCGTTATTTCCCCACCATCTTGGCGATAGAGCAGGGTGAGTTCCGTTAACTCCTCCATCAATATTCATGACAGTTCTTCCTGCACCGGTTATGCCAAGTCGCCATAAAGAATCTGCTTTAATGACCTTCAGTCCAGTCTCAACCGATTCTATGCCGATGTCGGGAGCAGGCTTCTCATCAAAAGGTTTATCCATTTCAAGTTCCGCATCAAGATCCATCACTTCAATGTCGCTTCTCTTCGTAAGCTCGGTAATGACATCCGAAGTAGCATCAATAAATATCATGTTCGTAATCCAATAACTTATCAACTCTCTTACTTTCCCATAATTTTGTTCCTGCGAAAGATACATTAACAAGGGCGCCTGTGTTCTTTCGGCTTTGTCTTTCAGGGTTTTTATCACTAGCTCAGCTCTGTAATTTATCGGTGCGTTGATGTCGTACAAATGCTTGTCAAGTGATTCAATGTCTACGCGGTCTTTCAGAAGTATCAGCACTCTGGTATATTGAAGAGGATTGAAGGACTTCATTTTGGATGACAAGCGCTCAGTTACCTGAACATTCTGAGCATAAATTGAATAGCAAAATAGCATGAGGATTGCCAGAAACAGTTGTTTTCTTTTCATACCTTTTGTGATTTAGTTGAGTTTAAGAAACATGTGAACTTGGTTTGTTATGATTTGGCAAAGTAACGAAAAGTCTGTCCATTTTATCGGAATAAATTTGTATTTTACCAAAGCATTTAAGACCCCCATTATTTAAAAGCCGTTCAGATGTAAAAGATATAACGGCTTCGGCAAGTAAATTTGCCGGATATTATAAAGTATTTTCAAATAACCATTACATAACAAAACAAAAAGGAGTAAAACATGTCACTACAAGATAAGTATGCACCTGTAATCACATTGTTAAATCAATCCGGCGGCAGAGAAGTATCAATAGTTGAAGAAGGCGGAGTTCTCAAAGTTGTAGCTACTGTTCCATCACCAACAGAGAAGATCGCAGTATGGAATGAGATCAAGAGAGTCGGCGGTGAAGCTGCTACAGACATAATGGCAGACATCAAGATGGACAGTGAAGTACCTACCGGCGGTGCAGCATCAGCAGCTACAAAGACTTACACCGTTCAGTCAGGTGATACACTCAGCAAGATTGCAAAAGAGCAATACGGCGATGCAAACGATTACATGAAGATTGCAGAAGCCAATGGTATCTCAAATCCTGACCATATTAGTGTAGGTCAAGAGCTGATTATTCCGTAAGTGTTTCTTTCGATTCATAATGTTTCCCTGCAGGATCTCTTTCCTGCAGGGATTTTTTTAATGCATTAATAGCTACAAATTAAAAGGACCGGAAAGCATTGCTCTCCGGCCCCGGTGAGATTCAACGAACACAAAATTATGTCCGATGAATTTCTATTTGTTGCTTCCTGTATTCAGTTCGACGTTATTTTTCTTCATTTCAAGAAACTCCTGATATGTGAGTTTCTTGACAGGTTCGATCTTCTTTACATCAGTATTTCCTTTGCTCAACGACTCAGCATACTTCTGTCTTTCAAAATCCGTTGTAAGCGATGTCGCTACATCCTCATTAGTCTCATATTCATGCGGCGATGAAGGCGCTCCGGGTGGAGCTTCTCTCACAACAAAGTTTGATGCGTTGTTGTCAGCAAGAGCAAAATCGGTGGCATCTACAAAGTAGTCACCGTTGAGATCACCTGCCACATAGCCGGAAGCAAATATGTATGCGCTGTTATCTATAATACTAAGGTCCGATCCGTCAACGCTGTTGTCCTGATTTACATCTCCTGAATAGAAGCCATATCTGAAAGGTGACACATCAACCAGCCGCATATTGCCGCCATATGCCTGTGTTGAGGGGAATAGGAAAGTATAGCTCTGATCTGATCCGAAAAGTGTTCTTGTGTAATCAAAGCCGGTAGTTCCACTCCAGGTCTCAATGGAATTCCTGTGCCTCATCACTATATAGTACTCTCCGCTTAAAGCTCTGGTAAAAGCAAACCTTGCAGTTAGTGTTGCCGAGTCAAGCACAGCTTTAGCCGAATCCACAGTTACTCCGGGCAGATCAAATCTGCAAAGAAGTGCATGCACTGTATCTTTAATGATGTTTGTGTTTGTTGATGATCTGTAGAAACCCTGCATTGAGCAAAGAACATCTACTCCGGAAACTATGCTTGGCAATGTCTTAATGCAAATGTTGTCAACGAAAATGTTATTGCCAAAGCCGCTGACAGCTCTGAGCCTGATCTTGTTTGTACCTGAAGGCAGTGAATAGATCTTCGGTCTCCATTCTCTTGATGAGGGCGAATAAGAACTGGAGGTTGGAGAAGAAGTGTTTAACGTGCCTCCGGAATAACTTCCGTACAAAGCTGCACGGAGAGTATATGTTATGCCTCCGTTTGTTGAAGACTCAACATACAGCGAATCAGGTCCGAATGAAGGATTGCTGTAAGGTGCATATGCCTGATCAAAAGTCAGATATCTGGAATAAAGCGGAAGAGGTGAAAATGTTGCAAAACTTGCTGAGATGGATTGCTCAGTTCCACTGGGTGCCGAAAACGAATTGAATCTTGCAGAACCGTTTCCTGAATATGCGCTGTTGGTTTGCCTCGACCAGTAGTTTGTTCCGGGATCCAACTCAAGATATATTGGCGCCGGTGGAAAGTTTACGCATGTGAATTCTTCGCAAACTGTTTCCGGTGTAAAATCTACTGAAGCTGTCCATGCCTGATATCTGTTGACACCGCCGCCGTCTTCAGCCCAGTAAGGCCATATCTTTCCGTATGTCCCGGAAGTGATTCCTATATAATCTCCCTGATAGCCGCCTGCAAGTCCTGAAATTGGTTTAGGTTTGAATTTATGGTCTGACACCTTCACATCAGTAAATGTAAGTCCTCCGTCCGTTGAAGTTGAGAGATAAATCTCAGCAGAATCATTTGCCGAGGAATTCCTTGTACTGTAATAGCAAACATTTACATTTCCTAGATCATCAACTCTAACTGCTGGACAATAGTCATATTCATTTGCATCGGTGTTTTGATTTACTTTGATTCTTGCAAATGATGAGCCGTCATTCGTCGATCTCATGAGCACAATATCTGAAACTCCAACTGCCGGCGAAAATGATTTCTCAGCAGTAACAACATATATCCAGCCTCTTCTCGGTCCGCATGTTCTGTCCACATCAATCCTCGGAAAGCCGTTCATTCTTATCCCGTTAATGAGAGATGATGTTCTGATTCCGTTCATGTTAACCTTTCGATTCGTAGCATCCGACCATGTGACTCCCCCATTGTAAGATACTGCATATCCCAAAGAATCTTCAGTTGAGTTTTGCCCGTTACTTGTGCAATTTGCCCAGACAACATAAACTTCGCCGTCCGGTCCAACTTTTATATCGCAACCCTGGTGATGACGCCCGGCTGATGGCGAAGGACTGACCGGAGCTATAGAAGACCATGAGACCCCGGCATTGGTTGTATAGGTTGCTACAATTCGGTTCAGGTATGTACCGCTAAATTCCGTGTAAACCGTGTATGTTCTTCCATAATAAGTGCTGGTAGGTACATCATCTGTTGCAGTAAAATTCTTATCCGCTCCTGAAGTTGCACCGGGAAAATTTACAGGAGTTACCCAGTTCACTCCGTTATTTGTGGAATAACTTGCACCCATACTTGTCGCAGTAATGAATGACATTATGAATCTTCCGTTTCTGTCAATCACGGGAGCAGGATCACCGGAGTTTGTGATATTTCCTCCAAGCGTATCATTCCCGAACCATGTCAACCCGCCGTTTGTAGTTACGTAGCATCCGGTGCTAAATGTTCCTGACGGATAAGTGTTTGCCGAAGCAAACATAACCAAGGGGTTGGAAGGATGAACAGTGATTGGAGTTTCACTTTGAGTGCCGGCAGTCCTCGGATGAACTCTGAAATTAGAACTGACTGCAAACGTACCAATCGGAGTAATGGTAGTCTGAGGACCGTTAGTATTTGGTACATAACTGTCATCACCCGGAAGCTCAACATATTCTCCCGTCGGGTAAAGTTTTGCAGATGTCCTTGGATCAATTGACCAGCGCGGACTGTTCTGATCCTGTGCTTGAACTGAGAATGTGAACAACAGCGCAGTAAGAAGCGCTGAGATCTTCAGAAGATTCTTCATCTTGTTTAAGTTTTGTTTTTGGGTTTTTTGAATCTCACCTTTTTAAATCAAACAAAACTATCCTATTTGACTGTGAAAAACCTAATAGACTTTTTCCGGAATTTTGGAGATAATGGATACTTAGCTTAAGATGTTCCTCAGAAGAACAGCGTGCCTGATAATGAAGCTATCATCCTCCGCCAACGCAGCTCAATTTTTTGAAACTTCTCGGATTGCAATTATTCTTGCTTCTGTTAAATTTTGGTATGAGCTAATCACAGAGCACATCAAGATGTCGCAGAGATCAATGAGTTTGAGTTGCGGATTCATCTCAATTGCCTTATAACAATACGCAATTTTGGTGAATAAATTACAGAGAAACAAAAAAGCCGGAAGAGTCTCCCCTTCCGGCTTTGAGTGAAGAATTGTATCTTCAGAGAAATTACTTCTGCGTACTGCTGCTGAATTGATTTCTCTTCATTTCAAGATATTCCTTATAGGTCTGTTTACTTGGTTGCTCAACAACCTTTTGCTCTGCCTTTATTCTCTTGCCTGTTTCGTACTTCTGTCTTTGAAGATCATTCTCGAAGACCGGAGGTACGTCTGTATCTTCAGGTGTTGAAATAAGCGGAGCGGCTCCCGGAGGCTCAACCGCTGCGACAAAGTTTGCAGCATTGTTGTCTGCCATAGCGAAATCTGTTCCGTCAACGAAGGCGTCGCCGGTAAGATCAGTCACAACGTATCCGCCTACGAAATTGGCTGCATCGTTGTCAACACGGCCGACATCGGTTCCGTCAATCGTCTTATCCTGATTGACGTCTCCGCTGTACATTGCATAGTAATTGAAGCCAAAGATATTGCCGATAAAAGCCATATTATTGCCGTAGGACTGTGTGCCCGGGGTCAGGAAATTGTATCCATATCCGGAACCTCTCGTGAAAGATGAAGGACTTGTCTGCCATACAAGTATAGAATTTCTGTGCCTCATTTCAAGATAGTAGTTCCCAGACAGAGCTCTTGTGAACCCTGCCGTCAAAACGTAAGTTCCATCAACTCTTCCTTTTGTGGAATCAACAATTACGTTCGGGAAATCGGACCTTCTCAAATAAACCCTGAATGTATCGAGAAGCACATCAGGATTAGGATATCTCCAGATTCCCTGAGTCTGTATTCCGATTCCGTAAGATGTGGATGAAGGAAGGGACTGGATGCAGACATTGTCAATATAAAGGTTATTTCCGAATCCGCTTCTTGCTCTCAACCTAACTTTATTTGTTCCCGTTGGAAGCGAATAGATCTTCGGTCTCCATTGTGAAGAAGTAGGAGTGAACGCTGCTGCAATTGCAGGAGCAGTATTCAGTTCACCTCCGGATGGAAACAGGCCGGCAAGCCTTGCCAAAGTAGTGTAAGTTGTTCCGCCGTTTACTGAAGACTCAACGATCAGACTGTCCGGTCCCGGGAAAGCTGCGCTAAAAGGAGCATAGGCTTCATCAAATGTCAGAAAATATCCGGCAGGAGTCGGCTCGCAACTTGTTACCATAGATTGTACAGTTCCGGATGATGCATTGAAGAAATCGAACTTCGCGCTTCCTGAACCTGCTCCGTAAGCGCTCGGTGTTTGTCTTGTCCAGTATTGTGTTCCTGTATATTCAAGCTGGAAGTAGTTAGGTGTGAAAGCCGTATTTGTAAAGTCTTCACAGCCCCAGCATGGGTTTGAGGAAGGCACTTCAACTTTTGCTGTCCATGACTGGTATATGCCTGAATTGTTAGCATGCCAGTTTGGCCAGACTCTCTGATTGCCGTTAACCGGATTTCCCGGTACAAGAGCTGATGTAATTCCAATGTAATCACCTGCGTATTGTGAATTTACATTCGGTAGTCCGGTTGGTGCATGTCTGAACTTGTCACCGACTTTCATTTCTGTAAATGTCACGCCGCCGTCTGTTGATCTTGCCATCCAGACTTCAGCCGAGTCGTTTGTAGGAACGTTTCTGCTGTCGTAATAGACTACATTCACGCCGCCTGATTCATCAACTCTGACAGCTCCCATATATTGTTTCTTTCCGTTTCCGAATGCATCCTGATTAACTCTCACACCGCTTGACCATGTAGTACCGCCATTGGTTGATTTATAAAGAGTTATATCGGAAACATCACCGGCAACGCCCGGATTCTTTTCACCAAAACATACATAGATCCATCCTGCTCTTGGGCCGCATGTTCTGTCAACGTCAATCCTTGGGAAACCTGCAACACGAATATTGTTCATCATGTTGAATGTTCTGTTTCCGTTGACATTGACTGCATTGTTCTTTGCAATGGTCCAGTTCACGCCGCCGTTGGTTGACTTAGCAAAACCAAGAGAGTCTTCTGTGAATGGATTTGTTAAAGATGAATTTGCCCAAACCACATATACTTCTCCATTCGGGCCTGTCTTTATATCGCAACCCTGGTGGAAGTGGTTTGTTGATGGTACAGGACTGACAGGTGCTACAGTTGACCATGATACTCCGCCGTTTGTTGTGTATGTAAGTACAATCCTGTTTACGAAAGATCCTGCAAACTCAGTGTAAACTGTATAGCTTCTTCCGTAAAATGCACTTGATGGTGCATCATCGGTTCCGGAGAAGTTCTTGTCTGCACTTGTTGTTGCACCCGGGAAACCTACTATTGAAGCCCAGTTCAATCCGTTGTTAGTTGAATATGAAGCGCCCATGGAACCGGTAGTAATAATGAATGATTCAATTATCCTTCCGTCTTTATCAATTGTCGGACCCGGATCGCCGAAGTTGAAAATTCCTGTGCCTGCAGAGTTCCTAATCGTATCTCCGCCAAACCAACTTGTTCCGCCGTTGGTCGAAACATACCAACCCACACTGAAAGGAGCACCCGAGGTTCCTGCTGTAGTGTTGGCTGATCCGAACAAAATGTTTTGATTGGTTGGGTGTCTTGTCATGATTACTTCAGACTGCATGCCGGTTGTTCTTGGCACCATTCTGAAAGGTGTATTTACAACATAAACACCGTGTGGTGAATTGATGAACTGTGGTTCATTGATTACAGGTCCGGCATCAACTCCTTCTGGTAATTGTGAGTATTGATCAGCCGGTGTAAGAGGCGTTTCATTAATCCTCATACTTGGATGTGTGTTCCATCTTGGACTTTCATCTCCGGGTGCGAAACCCGAGTAAAGTACCCAAGAAAGAAGTGCAAGTGAAGCAAAAAACAGAAACTTTGACTTCAATTTTTTTTTCCTTCCTCCCTAAATGCAGGGAAATTTAATTAAATACTGCATACAACATAATGATTCCTAAATAAATATAAAAGATTTTTTGAGAATTTACCAAAATTTCATTTAAAATCTGAAGTATCCGATGTTGACATTAAGCGGAAGTGCAAAATTGAATCAGCACTATATGTGATTTATATAAATTTGTTTCTCTTTTGCCAAGATGTTTTACTTAAAAGTATCATCTCAATTACTTAAATTTGATTGTACATAAATTTTCCGTCCTCGCAGAGTTACCCGCCGACTTTATACAATGAACACAATTTATTATTTTGCCAAGGCGGGAACTCTGCGGAAATGTATAACAAAAGAGACAATTCTACTTCATGAGTGCCAGAAGACTGCAGACAGGATTCAATTCTTTCTACTTTGTAACATTCACTTGTTTTGAATGGATGCCCTTATTTGAAATTACAAACCTTGTTTCCGCAGAGTCCACGCGTGTGTTGTTGTGATATCAGAAAAGCAAACTATGCGGGTAACTCTCTGCGGGGACAAGAAATCTGTTTGTTTTTTGCCAAGATGTTTTACTTAAAAGTATCATAGCAAATGCCTAAATTTATACTAACAAAACTTCTTTCTACAATTATGAAAATGAAATTACATGCGGTTTGCATTCTTACCCTATTGATCTCAGTGATAATACCGGTAAGCTCTTATTCGCAAGTGAATTGGGTAGTTCAGCCGAAACCCACTGAAAGAATTCTGTCTAGTTGTCATTTCAATGATTTCAACAGGGGTTGGATTGCAGGTGATTCGGGACTTATTATGAAAACAACTAATGCCGGGCAAAACTGGATCACTCAAAACTCAGGCACGTTTCTTAATATCGAAAGACTCTTCTTTATAAATGATAATCTTGGATATGCACTTGCGTGGAATGTCTTCCCCGACACAAATGAATTTCTTGGAACCGTTATCCTGAAGACTACTAACGGTGGAGATGTATGGAATAAAACATTTTATCCTGACACGAACAGATTCCTCAGGGATATACACTTCCTGAATGAAACAACCGGATTTGTTGGAGGCGCGCCGATTCTGATTGCAAAGACTACCGATGCAGGAATTTCCTGGATTAAAACGGATGCAGATACTACCAACATCGGACTACCTGTTTTTTCCATTAAGTTCATAAATGATCTTACCGGCTTTGCCAGCGGTGGTTTCAGGGATATTGCCGGTGCAATGTGGAGAACGACTAACGGAGGCCAGAAATGGTTTGCAGAAATTGTAGGACCTGAACCGCTTACTGATCTTGCAGTACTTACCACACAGAAAGTGATCGGAGTCGGAGGAGATTTCGAATACGGCTCAAGTTATGTAAAGACATTGAACGGAGGTCTCAACTGGACTTACGATACCCTTGGTGTATTTGGCGTAGCACAGGCAGTTGATTTCAGAACCCCGAACGAAGGCTGGATTTCTCTTGGCATCTCACAGAAGTATGGCTACACACTTGATGGCGGCGTAACATGGGTAAATCTTTACACACCCGACTCTGTGATCATAAATGATATAATGTTTACTGATTCTCTTCACGGTTGGGCTGTCGGATACTTCGGAGCAGTGCTAAAGTATGACGGTACTTCGACATCAATATCAGAAAATACCGGTGAGTCAGTTCCGGAAGACTTTGTATTAAACCAGAATTTTCCAAACCCGTTTAACCCTGAAACAAAGATCAGATACCAACTGAATAAGAGCGGGTATGTCCGGCTTGAGCTCTTTGATGCATCAGGAAAATTGTTAAGAATGCTTGCAGATGGTTTTCATTCTAAAGGTGAGTATAATGTAACTCTCAATGCAGAAGGATTGTCGAGCGGAGTGTATTACTGCAGAATGAACTTCGGAGATTCAGGAAATCCTGATAACTCTTCACAAGAGTCATTTCAGAATTCACCCGGAACTATTAAACTCGTACTCCTTAAATAATGACAAAGGCGGGAAGGCAGCGTAAGAATTTTCTCTTCAGTATTGTCTTAAGCATTTCCGCAATTGGATTGTTTACAGTCTCCGCTTCGGCACAGCAACAGGCAAAAGTCATGACGTACAATCTTCTGAATTATGATGCTGCAGACACTGCAAGAAATGTTTACTTCAGAACCGTCATGAATGCTGCAAGACCTGATATACTAGCAGTTCAGGAAATCATCGGACTGAACTCTGTCAATACATTCCGGAGGCAAGTCATGAATGCGATAAGTTACAATTACAATTCTGCATTCTTCATTGACGGACCCGATACAGACAATGCATTGTTCTATGACTCTACAAAATTCAAGTTCATCTTTAACACGGCCTTCCCAACAGCTTACCGAAATCTAAATGAATTCCGGATGCTTCATAAGGCATCCGGAGATACTTTCCGAATCTATGCATGTCATCTGAAAGCAAATACCGGGACTGATAATGAGCAAATCCGGGCATCACAAGTTGACAGTCTCAGGGAAAGAACTGATTTGCTTCCTTCCGGTACTTCATTTATTACATGCGGTGACTTTAACATGTACGGTGCAAATGAACCGGCATATCAGAAACTCATGCTTGTTAATTCTTCAGACGGGCATTTCGTTGATCCGCTTAGTATGCTGGGTATCTGGAACAATTCAACTTATGCACCATATCATACACAATCCACAAGAAGAAGAAGTTTTGGCAATGGCGCCACAGGGGGTCTTGATGACAGGTTCGATATAATGATCAACAGCACCTCCGTATCTTCATCAAAGGGAAGAGTCAGATATATAGCAGGTTCACTGAATCCGTTCGGAAATGACGGACAGCATTACAATGACAGCATAAACAGGATCCCCAATAACGCAGTTACACAAGCTATTGCCAACGCCCTGCATTATGCAAGCGATCATCTGCCTGTAACTTCTACATACTTGTTTTATCCAAGTGCAACAACGGTTAGCATAACTCTTGCCGTAGAAGGATTTTACAATATTAATTCCGGTAATCTGAACATTCGCGACACTATAACTGCTTATTTGAGAAGTTCTATCTCCCCTTTCAACAAAGTTGATTCATCCAAGGCTGCTGTTGATTCGGTTAGTTTCACAGGCAATTTTGTTTTCACTAATGTCTATACAGGAGCATATTACATTTCACTTGAAGGCAGAAATATTCTTGAGACCTGGAGCAGAAGCGGAGGCGATTTTATTTTTGCAGGAAGCATCAATAGTTATGACTTCACAAACTCACAGGCGAAAGCATATGGAAATAATCTGACTCTCAAAGGCAATAAGTATTGTATCTTCAGTGGGGATATTAACAATGACGGTATAGTTGATGCCGCAGATCTTGCAATTGCTGACAACGATGCATTTGGTTTCGTGTCCGGTTACAATGACTCTGACGTGAACGGTGATCTGATCACAGATGCATCGGATGTTCAGATAGTTGACAATAATGCATTTAACATTGTTACAAGTATCACACCTTAGCTTTCATCTACAAACATTCGATGCCTTCGGCCTTGTCACTTCAACATTTGACAATCGACATTCCAATTACATGATTCTAATAGTCTGGACAAATGCACGAAGAAACATTCGTAAACATGCATCTTTTGCACATGGATTTCTCGCAAGCTCGAAATGACAAATGTGGTATGCTATTAGGATGTTGTTCTCAATAACATTCGTATGAGTGCTAAAAATTCTGCAGCACATTTAACCAACATGTCTTGTCATTTCGAGCGCCCGCCTGCGCATAGTGCACTCGATGATAAAACTTCGGGCAGGAAGCGAGAAATCCATAATGAAAACTATAAGCACTACGTTTGATTGAGGAAGTAGGAAAGAAACTTGCGCACCTAGTCTTTAGTGACAAATCCCGAAGGGATTCAATGTTTGTAGAAATGAAAATTACACATGAACTGCGACCCCTACGGCATCGGCTTAGAAACATTAGACAATCGAAATTCCAATTGGCAGACAAATAGTTTCGTAAATTAATTTACTCGCAATTTGCACTTGCAAAAGACTTTTTAAAACAAAAACCGGCCGGTAGAGTTTCCCCTACCGGCCGGATGATGTATCCTAAATCATTTCTTGAAACTACTTACCGCTGTTATACTGATTTCTTTTCATTTCAAGATACTCTTTGTAAGTAATCTTCTTTTCTTTAACAGCAGATTTTTGTTGAGAATGAATTCTCATGCCTTCTTCGTATTTTAGTCTCTGCTCATCATTCTCAAATGACGAAGGAGCAACAAATTTATCTGAAGTTACTACCATTGGCTCTGCTCCCGGAGGCTCAACTGCTGCAACGAAATTCGCAGCATTATTGTCCGCCAACGCAAAGTCGGTTCCGTCAACAAAGTTGTCGCCGGTCAGGTCTTCCGGAACATAACCTGTGACAAAGTTTGAAGCAGCATTGTCTATCAGACTTACGTCCGTTGCATCTACAACTTTATCCTGCGTGACATCTCCGCTGAACATTCCGCGGTAACCAAATCCCGCATCCACAACTGCCTGATTGTCTCCATATGCCTGACCGCCCGGAGCTACAAAATTATAGTTGCCAAAAAAACCTCCTCTTGCAACAGCACTTCCTGCAGCTGACCATGTCAGTATACTGTTTCTGTGTTTTATAACTCTGTAGTAGTTCCCTGTCAAAGCATTTGCGAAACTAAGAGTTCCGGTTATTGCGTTAATATTTCCCATCACAGTGATTGCTGAGTCAACAACCACACTTGGTAAATCGGACCTGTGCAGGTAAACTCTGATCGAATCAAGAAGTCTCCAGTAAGGACTGTTAGGTAGCCACATACCTTGGGAGGCCAAGCCGAAAGTCGCAGTAGTTGGTGCAGTAGCCAATGACTGAACGCAGATATTGTCGAGATACAGATTGTTTCCAAACTGACTCCTTGCTTTGAATCTCAGCTTATTTGTTCCAAACGGCAATAAGTAAATCTTTGGTCTCCATTGTCCAGCAGTTGGAGTAAATGCAGCTGCTGTCGGAGGAGCAGTATTCAATTCGCCTGTTCCTTGGAAGTCTCCTCTTAGTATTACAAGATTTGACCATGTAACTCCCAGGTCTGTTGATCTTTCAATTACCAGCGTGTCCGGTCCGAATGTTGACACACTAAAAGGTGCGTAAGCCTCGTCAAAGGTCAGATAAGTTCCGGTGCTTACTGCGGTGAAGTTATTTGTTGTGAGAGACTGCACAGTATTTCTTGGCGCATTGAAAAAATCAAACTTCGCTGAACCGGATCCGCTGCCATAAGCACTCACAGTATTTCTCGACCAATAACTCGTTCCGGAATATTCCTGGAACATATTAGCAGGCGGAAACTTCACATCCGTAAAGGCTTCACAAGGAGCAGAACCGAGTGTGCTACCGACATTTACAGTTACTGTTCTCTTGTGAACAGGCGTGCCATTCGAACCCTGTCCGGTTAGAACAATTGTATATACTCCGGTTGGGGTTACCGTACCAACTGTCTTTACCTTCACGTATTTTGTGTTCGGATAAGAAGACAGTGTATTTCCTTCAAGAAACTCAAGCTGTATGCTGCCTGTAGCGGGCGCAGGTGTGATGGTTCCGCTGAATGTTGTAACGTCTGTGTAAAGTTTTACAGCCGGAATATTTATCGCAAAATTCTTGCTGTCATTTGTTTGATGAATAACCTGTGAAGAAGGAGTTGCCAGCATTCCGAAATCCGGGAAATAAGAACCGACATTCTTATAAGTACCGGATCTTCCGTCATACCAAACTGCATATCCTGCCTTTGGATTGGCGGTCATTCCGTCGTAATCACCTCTGTAGCAATTGGTATTCGCAGCGCATGCTGGATTAGGATATGTCCAAGATTGTGTAGTCAGTTTCTGGTTTGCTGCAAAAGTAGTCCCGCCGTTATCTGTGTATGTAGCGTAAACATTGACTGCATACGTCGCAGGATTTTCTCTTGTATCATACCACTTGATATAAAGTCTTCCTGTTTCCTTTTCGCACCAGATCGCCGGAAACCACTGATCGCCGGTTGTTACATCATTAACTGTTATTTTATTCGACCAAGTTGAACCCTGATTGTCTGAATATTGCAAAATTATGTCCGGCTTGTTGCCGTTTCCTGCAGGTACGTTAGATGCATATACGAGGTACAATCTTCCTCTGTTAGGACCGTAGCTGTTGTCCATTGCGATCATCGGATATGGTCGGGTTCTTCCGTTGTTGATCACAAGTCTTCCGGCTGTGTTAAGAGTTCCAACATAACCCGCAACAGTTAAGCTCGACATCACGCTGAAGGTTGCTCCCCCGTCAAGTGATCTGTGAAATGTGTAAGTAACGTTTGCAGTTGTGCCTGTGTTTGTTACATACATTACACAACCACCCTGAGTTGCACCGTTTGGGCCAACTGCTATCATTGTTCCCGGTACAGTGTTGCTGGAAGTGTAGGTCTGTGTCCAGGTAGCGCCATTGTTTATGCTTCTGGCAAAATTTCCCGGTGTGATCGCCGCATATAAGTAGTTCTTATACGGACCGTTGGTCTGGTCTGCAGCCAAAGTATTTCTGTCGTTGCCGCTAACCGAAAGCACTCCGGCTCCGTAAGTCTGTCCGCCGTTTGTAGATTTGTAAACGTATTGGCCGGTGACACCGGAACCATAGAACAGTGTTCCAAGACTGTCAAATGCAGACCAAGGATCACAACAGATCGAAGGATTATATGCCGGATTGCTTTGTGTCCAGTCGTGGCCGTTAGTTGTGTAATAGGCATTTTGCCCGGTTGTAGAATTGTTAACGCCAAATTGCATGTTCAGCGGATTGCGCGGATTACTGACAAGCATTTGCTCGGCAAAATCAACTCCGATCTCGAAGTTGTCAAATCCGTTTGCATCAGTAATGATGTCAAGATCATCATCACCATCTGCCGTTACATGTGTAAGTGCCTCTCTGGTTGGTCTGTCTATGTACGGATCGTTCTCGTCATAGTCAAACATACTTTCGTTGATTGGCAATGGAGCTTTCTGTCCCTGGAATACCTGAAGGCCGATGAATGAAACAATAATCAGCGCCAATAATCCAGAAAAACTTTTTCTGAAAATGGAGACTTTCTTCATGTGGTTAATTCTGTTAATTTGGAATGGCAGTGAACCTAAGATAATTATTAATGTATTTCAACGGCAAAAAGCATTTTGGCACTTCATGTCCTTTGCAATGCTAATTTTCAATATGCTCATTATATCTCTTTCTTTGAG
>CALEVL010000322.1 GCA_937924675.1 uncultured Ignavibacteria bacterium
GTCTGCCGTTGTTTTCGAGTAAATATTGAAGCATTAATAGCCAGGCAGGCAATTAAGATGCAGCCTGCCCGAAGAATACTGAACTTCAACACTTTACGCAGGCGGGCCCGTCCTTGCCGGGTAAACCTGCCCGAAGAATACTGAAATACAACACTTTACGCAGGCGGGCCCGTCCTTGCCGGGTAAACCTGCCCGAAGAATTCTGAAATACAACACTTTACGCAGGCGGGCCCGTCCTTGCCGGGTAAACCTGCCCGAAGAATTCTGAAATACAACACTTTACGCAGGCGGGCGGGCGACTCGCCGCCCTGAGCCACAGCCCTGAGCCTGTCGAAGGGTTGTCGAAGGGTTTCTTTGCCAAGCTTTCTTAGCCTGCCCCCGAATGATTCTATCGGGGGTTCAAAAGAAAGCGGAAATGAATTTATTCTATTTAAATGGTTCGAGCAAACTGTTTTCCAAGTAAAACGTTTTGGACAGATGTGTTTCCAAAAGTGATCTTCTTACATGAAATATCTTATTTATGTCAGTCTCATTTCCTATTTTTAGGAAACAAAAAAAAAGGAATTGTGAAATCATATTCGGCTTGAGTGTGTTCACAAATCCTAAAACTATAACCAAAAATGAAAATCACTAAGAAAATCTTTTTTCTAATTGCAATATTTGTTACCAACGCAGTTTCAAATGCACAGCCATTCGAATTTGTAAATGCTTTTCCAAATGTTTCATTCTCTTCACCTCTTTATGTTACCCATGCAAACGATGGAACAAACAGAGTCTTCATAGTTGAGAAAACCGGTTCAATAAAAGTCCTGCCAAACGATTCAAACACAACTGACTCAAGAGTTTTCCTGAATATTTCTGACAGGACACTTAACGGAAGTGAAAGAGGTCTGCTTGGATTGGCATTTCACCCAAATTATGCAAGCAACGGATATTTCTATGTTGACTATACAAGAGCGGGTGATGGGGCTACGATTGTATCAAGATTCAGCAGAACTTCAACAGACCCGAATAAGGCTGACTCGTTGAGTGAACTTATACTTCTTACAATTCCTCAGCCATTTTCCAATCATAACGGCGGAATTGTGTTCTTTGGTATGGACGGATATCTTCATATAGGAATGGGTGACGGAGGAAGCGGCGGAGATCCGGGAAACAGAGCGCAGACACTTACTGAACTGCTTGGAAAAGTATTAAGAATCAATGTTGATTCAGTATCAGGCGGGAATAACTACAGCATTCCTCCCACAAATCCCTTTGCTCAAGGCGGCGGAAGACCGGAAATTTTTACAATTGGAATGAGAAATCCATGGAGGATAAGTCAGGATCCTGTAACAGGTTTGATTTGGTGCGGAGATGTCGGACAGGATGCATGGGAAGAAATTGACATTCTTGAAGTTGGAAAGAACTACGGCTGGAGATGCTATGAAGGCAATAATCCTTACAACACTTCAGGTTGCGGACCGTCAACAAATTATACATTCCCTGTTAAGGTCTATCAGAATGTCGGATCGGATTGCTCCGTTACGGGTGGTTACGTTTATCGTGGACAGAGAAGGCCTGAACTTACGGGACAGTATATTTACGGAGACTATTGCAGCAGAAAAGTCTGGAGGCTTAAATACGAGGGCGGTCAAGTTACCGGTGACTCGCTTATTGCAACTGCACCATCTTCAATATACTCCTTCGGCTCCGATCAAAACAATGAACTGTATATGTGCGGATCGAACGGGGTTGTATATAGATTCAACAGAAGCGACCTGGTGGGAGTTAACGAAAATGAAACATCTGTAACAGATAATTACAGACTCGAACAAAACTACCCTAATCCATTTAACCCTGAAACAAATATCACTTACTACGTGCCGTCTTTGTCAAAGATGAAACTGACGATCTATAGCTCACTTGGTAGAGAGATTGCAACTCTTGTCAATACGGTACAGCTCCCGGGACAGTATGATATAAAATGGAATGGCAAAGATGGATTTGGTAATAATCTTGCGAGCGGAGTATATTATTACAATCTTACTTCGGATAAAGGATTTGGAGAAACGAAGAAGATGTTGCTTGTAAAGTGATCTGACGCATTATTGTTCAGTAGCTTATTCCAAAAAGTCTTTGGAGGTACAATTAATTTTTGTATCTCCATTTTTTATTACATCAATCAATAATTAGAACGTGAAAAAAATTCTTGTGCTTTGCACCGGGAACAGTTGTCGCAGTCAGATTGCAGAAGGTTATCTGAGGCACTTTGCTGAAGATAAAGCAGAAATATATAGCGCAGGTGTGGAAACTCATGGGGTCAACCCAAAGGCAATAAGAGTCATGTCAGAAGATGGCATTGATATTTCCCGTCACACGTCAAATAATGTTGATGAATATAAGGATATTGAATTTGATTATGTCATCACAGTTTGTGACAATGCTAAGGAGAGATGTCCTTGCTTTCCGACCGGTGCCAAAAGGTTTCATAAGAATTTTCCTGACCCTGCAAAAGCCATGGGCTCAGAGGATGATGTAATGAATGAGTTCCGAGCAGTGAGAGATCAAATTAAAATTTATTCAGAAGATTTTGTTAAGAAGAATCTCTCATAACATTGTTGACAATTGAATCATTTATCAATAGCTTGCACAAATTCTTTTTTTCCAAAAACAAATAACAGAACAGTATGAAAACAAAACATCTACTGATTTACATTATTCCAGTATTAGTACTTATGACGGCACTATACGGATATGATGTTCAGGATCAGCCAAACACAGACCTTAAATCTTCAACCGAATATCGTGAATCGGTTCTTGGAAATCCGCCGGTGTCGCCTTTTGCAGTTGGCGACAGTTGCGCAGGAACAGGCCAGGAGAAACATGATGACGGTTCCTTTGAAAACGGCGGCGGCTGGAATAATACCGTTACAGACGGAAGACTTGTTATGAAATTCCGCCCGGCTTCTTATCCTTGGAAATACACTAAGTTCTGCATGGCCTTTACAAGACTTGCTGCAGGACCTGATTCATTGAAATTTGATGTGGTCATTTATGACTCAACAGGTGCAAGCGGTGCTCCGGGAACATTGTTAGGTACATTGCCGAATCAGATAGTAAGACCTGTCCTCGTGTTTCCTGCATATTCATGGTTCTCATTTGATATTTCTTCGTTGCCTGCATCAACTGTGAACAGTGGAGCAATTTACATCGGGATCAAATATGACGCATCGATCACAACACAGGCAAGTAAGTTTGTGATGATTGATGAATCAGCAATAACTCCAATTTGGCCCGGCTATGCATGGGCAAATACGGGACCATGGACTACGGCTCAGACTTTTTGGCCAAGTTATAAATCATGGGCTATGAGAACTATCGGTCAGCCTTCAGGGCCTCCTCCGGGAAATTCAACTCTTGTTCTGTTGCATGATTCGACAAATGCAGATACACCAAAGAGAAAAGCAGACAGAGATTCACTCAACAGATATCTTCCTTCACTTGTATCTGGTTATACAATAAAGTTAATGGATACCACAAGAACTCTTGACAGCTTGAGCAATTACAAGACGGTCATTCTTGTCGAGACCAGCTTTGATGCTGCAAATGTAAGATACCTTGGAGTAACTGCAAGAACACAGCTCAAGGCATGGCTTAATTCAGGTACGGCGTCAGATAAGAAATCTCTCATCAGCATGGGTGGCGATCAGGCATACAATTATAACAGAACCGGAAGCGGCGGCCGAGATCTTGAATTCTCGGAGACTTATGGTAAATTCACCTATATAGTTGATAATGCTCAGTCAACTACTCCTGCAACAGAAGGTGTAGCTATTGACATTGGAAATCAAAGACCGATGACTACCACTCCTGCAGGTGCAGGATACTGGCCTGACGGCTGCAGAATAGTGGCAGGAGGTTCTTCAGTTCTCTACAGATATACTAATCATACTGCAGCAGATACAGTTGCAGCGATTGGCAATATCCAAACGGGATATCTTGTTGCTACAGTGTTTCAGGATCCAAGATATTTTGTGGGCGGATTAGGTAACGTGCTTAGCGCGGTTGTTGGATGGGTCAGAACAAACGGAGGCGTCATTACCGGAGTTAACAACGGTAACAGCGTATTCAATAATCCATCAGGATATCAGCTTTCACAAAATTATCCGAATCCTTTCAATCCGGAAACAAAGATCAGTTTCTCAATTCCTGCAACCGGACTTGTTTCTCTGAAGGTGTTTGATATACTAGGAAAAGAAGTTGCTTCACTCGTGAATGAAGTGAAGACAGCAGGTGCACATGAAGTTACTTTCAACGCATCAGCACTTTCGAGTGGAACATACTTCTACAGGATTGAAACCGGAAACTTTGTTAGTACGAAGAAGATGATGGTACTTAAATAGAATTAGGAATTACGAATTAGGAATTAGGAATTGATTCCTGATTAGTTTCATTTCATCGAAACATATAAAGAAGCCTGCAAACATGCGGGCTTTTTTATTTTCGGGAGATTAAATGATTTCATTCATCCAATAAAAAAGGGGAGCATGCTCCCCTTAATTTTCAATTATATATATTGAAG
>CALEVL010000323.1 GCA_937924675.1 uncultured Ignavibacteria bacterium
TGCATTGTTTGGTTCTGCAGTTGCTGGGATTGCTGTATTTGTGTAGGCAGTGTTGGTGGATGCAACATCAAATGAAACCCAACCATTGGTACAAACTTTAAGTTGGGAATAATTCGTGCCATAGTAAGAGAAGTTGAACGGCAGAGTTACGTTTGCCGAGCCGTCATCTCCGGTGCCGTTTGTCCATGTAGTGATCTGAGTTCCAATACCTGAAATTTCGAACCAATTGAATGCCGGTCCGCCCGGTTCATCACTGTCAATCCATTTATATCCGAATGCATCCGGTCCACCTGCGCCGTCTGTTACTTCAGGTCCGCGGAACAGATCAGCGGCGCCTTTAGGAGCGTTAACCATTTGCATGATCTGCTCTTCAGTGAAAGGATTAGTTGTGACTCTGGAATTGTCGAGACTGATAGATGATTCTGAAATTGACCAATTCATCAGAAACTCACCTGTATTACCAAGTGCAAGATTTCTGCTTGTTTGATTTGAGCCTAATGGCAGACTAACAACAATTGAATCAGCTGAAGTTGTAAGCGTTGGTGGCGTACCTCTTCTAAGAGTTATCGCATAAGTCTGTGCAGATGCAAGTGAATCTGCTCCGCTGTACGCATAAACTCTGTATTGCCCTACAGATGATTGTCCGACACCGACTCCGAGTCCTGCAAGTATTGAGTCAAGCTGTGAAGTTCTGTAAGTAAGCGCTGAGTCAAATCCACTGCTATTAGACTGGGAAATGATCTTTATATTTGACTGTGAGCTGAAGTTAGGTGATGCATACAACCATTTGTATGTAACGGCTTCACCCGACTTGCGCCAGTTGATATTGATAGGCGTTGTAATTGCCGACCATGTAAGTAAAGTTGAACTGTTAACCGGTGTAACCAAATTGAAAGCAGTGAGAGCCGGTTTCTTTCTTTTCAAAGTGATTGCTCTAGCTCCATTTGCTGACTTAAGGGAATCATTTGCCTGATTATTTCTGAATGCCCAGACATCCCATTGTCCGACCAATGAATCACCCTGTGCAACTCCAAGTCCTGCAAGAATCACATCAAGCTCACCTGAAGTCTTGGTCAATGAGTTTCCGGTTGGCTGAAGAGTGATCAGTCTCGGGTTAGTAGTCGGACTTCCAAAGACCCATTTATATGATGCAGTGGAGGCAGAAGTATCCCATGTAAAGGTGTTTTGAGTTGTACTGTTTGGCAAGGTCTCGATTCTGGTTCCGGCTGAAGGAGTATTAAGATTGAATGAATTCAGCGGGAAAGTTTCGATCTGGACACCGGTAGTCCAAGCCTGATAGACTCCGGTAATATCATCCATCCAGATAGGCCATAGCTTACCGCTACCCGAAGTTACTCCTATATAATCGCCTGCGTAACCGCCGGCAATACCGCCTACAGTTATAGGTTTCGGCTTATACTTATGATCACTTACCAGAACGTCTGAAAAAGTTACGCCGCCGTCAAGTGATCTTGAAAGGTAGATCTCTGAGGAGTCTGCAGTTGCTCTGTTATCGTAATATACGACGTTTACGCCGCCGGCTTCATCAACTCTAATTGCCGGGAACCACTGAACTCTACCGTTGTTGATTGGATCCTGATTTGCTCTGGCACCGGATGACCAAGTAGTACCTCCATTGGTTGATTTGTAAACCAGAATATCCGCATCGCTGCCTGCAGGAGAAATACCTGAACCGGACGTAGTGACATATATCCAACCATTTCTTGCACCGCCGCTCTTATCAACGCTGATTCTTGGGAAGCTGTTTGTTCTGATTCCCCAACCGTTGAAGTTTGTTGACCTGACGCCGTTCATGTCGAATGCATTGTTTGTGACAGTCCAGTTGACTCCGCCATTTGTTGACTTTGCAAATCCTGCAAAATCTTCTGTGAACGGTGAAGCTGAGTTAGGCGCTGCCCAAATTACATAGACTTCACCATTGGGTCCAACAGCAACATCGCATCCCTGAGAGTAATGTCCTGCTACAGATGTATTGATTTGAATTACAGAAGACCAGCTGACACCGCCGTTTGTTGTATAGGATACACCTATCGGAGGCGAAGCAAGATTGAACAATGACCATACTACATATGATCTTCCATAGTATGGGCTGGCAGGTGCATCATCCGTTGCTGCAAGATTCTTATCCTGCGAGCCTGTGGTTATTGTATAAGTTGCTGACCATGTAGCTCCGTTGTTTGTTGAATAGTTCGCAAACATACCTGATGTTGAATATCCCAGGTGAGTCTGAATAAAAGTTCCGTTCTTATCAATAGTAATTCCCGGATCACCTCCGTGATTGCCAATAGGTGCACCCTGTGTAGTATCCGAACCAAACCAGGTAACACCTCCGTTCGTTGTAACATAAACGCCTTCACTTATGAAGAGCGTACCGGAAACATTATTAAATGCATTTGATGATCCGAACATGATCAATGGATTAAGAGGATGCCTCTTGATGTCCACTTCACTTTGCCAGCTGTTTGTTCTCGGAAGAACTCTGACATTTGGTGTAACTTCAATTACTTCATAGGGTGTTTCGATAATTCTTGAACTTGCCAATGGATTGAAATAGTCTCTGACAACGGGCAATTTTTCAGAGTAAACTGCAGACGGGTCATAAACATTTGTTTGCATTGGCTGATTCCATCTTGCTTCATCCGGAACATTTTGTCCGGTCATCAAAAAATAGCCGATGAGGAAAGCAGGGAATAAGTAGAAGATCTTTTTCATCTACTGGGTTTCCTTTCTGAATTTGGTTTTGAATAATGGTTGATTGGTGTGAATTTGTAAACATGAAACAGAATACTCGGTTTTCCAGTAACCTGCATTTTGCGGAATGTTATAAAATGGATTTGAATAATTTAGAACTTTGACTTTGAAATTGCAATCTTCAATTGTATACAACCAAAGAATTATTTTGCTGCTGTCCAGAACGTATTTTCAATTCGTGAATTCTTTCTAATTCAAGCCGGAATGTTTTTAAAGAATTCGGTTCGGGAAATAACCATCCCGCGCATAATTGTTGTCAAAAAATTACGCGAAAGTGAGTAGCAGGAAATTCTGTCTTTCGAACACCCATAGTGTTCTTCTTTCGAGGTGAGTAGCCAGATTCTTGCAATATCTGAGTACATATTCAGGCAAACATGAGCTTTTTCGGCTCCGTCACACAGACATGCTGAGCAAGCCTGCCCTGAGCTTGTCGAAGGGTCGAAACATGCGACTATCTGCTCAAAGTAAGCAAAAAGTTCATTACTTGAATTGAGGTGCTTAACCGGTGATGCCCAAAATAAAATATTTTGGACTGGTACGAATTATTCCGTATTACTAATCAGACATTGGAAATTTCATGGACAGCAACTTAAGGCTTCCGAATAATGCAATCTTGCAGAAGCTTTTCTTAATTAATCAGACTATTTTAGGAGCATCATTGATTTTACATTTATAAAATCCCCTGACATCAATCTGTAGAAATAAACACCACTTGGATTATCTGCTCCATCAAAGTCAACCTCGTACTTCCCGGCATTTAATTCTTCACTCAAAAGAGTTTTCAATTCTCTTCCGTTTACATCAAATACTTTCAAGGTAGTAAAAATCTTCTTCGGAATTTCGAAAGCTATCTTGGTTACGGGGTTAAATGGATTAGGGTAATTCTGAAATAGAAAGAACTCTTTCGG
>CALEVL010000324.1 GCA_937924675.1 uncultured Ignavibacteria bacterium
TAGACAGGAAAGGCAAAATAACACATTTGCTTTCGAAAGTTTTCGGGAACGGGATATTGATGATTGCGGGTGTGAAGGTTTCAACATACGGCGCTGAAAGACTCGACAAATCCAGGAGCTACATTTTTGTTTCAAATCACCAAAGCTATTTCGATATTCCTGTACTGATGCATTCGATACCAAATAATGTACGGTTTATTTACAGGGAGAATCTTACGAAGATACCTATACTTGGGTGGGGAATGTATCTGGGACAATATATTCCGATCAACAGGGAGAATGTTCGCGAAGCGATGAAGTCCCTTAAGAAGGCAGCGGAAAAAGTGAGAAGAGGAATTTCCGTTGCAATATTTCCTGAAGGTACGCGAAGTTATGACGGGTCGCTGGGTGATTTCAAACGAGGAGTGTTTGTGCTTGCAGATGAAGCTAAAGTTGAGATTGTGCCGACTGCAATAGACGGTTCTTACAAGATCATGCCGAGGAGCAAGTTCAGAATTCAATCGGGGAATGTGAATGTAACATTCGGCGAGCCGGTCGCATACAGCAATGACAAATTCATGCTTGAGAATATAAAGAAGCAGATACAATCAATGCTCGATAAAAATTAATCCAATAACATGGCAGTAACCATAAAAGATGTTGAGAAGATCGCAACTCTTGCTAAGTTGAAATTTGACGGTGAAGAGCTTGAGAAACTTAAAGGCGATATGAATCAGATACTCGGGTATATAGACACTCTAAATGAGCTTGATCTTACAAATGTAGAGCCGCTTGAAAATATCAATGAGATCGAGAATGTATTGAGAATTGACGAACCAACAGATTGCCTCTCAACGGAAGATGCGCTGAAGAATGCGCCGTCAAAGACAGGCAAGTATTTTAAAGTCCCAAAGGTAATAGACAAATGAAGACTGTTGCAGTCATTCCCGCAAGATTTGCTTCAACAAGATTTCCCGGAAAGCCGCTTGCGCTCATTAACGGAAAGCCTATGGTGCAGAGAGTTTATGAGCAATGTGCAAAGGCAAAGCTTGTTGACAGAATTATCGTCGCAACAGAAGATGAGAGAATAATAGATTGTGTGAACAGATTCGGCGGAGAAGCAGTCATGACTTCATCAAAGCATCACTCCGGAACCGACAGGGTGATAGAAGCAGTGAAGAACATTAAGTGCGACATTGTCATCAATGTTCAGGGCGATGAGCCGTTCATTGATCCATCAAGCATTGACAAAGTAGTGAAGCCGTTTATGGAAGACAGGACAGTTCAGGTCGCTACTCCGGCAGTTAAGTTCAAAGACATAAATGATGTGAAAGATCCGAATAAAGTTAAGGTGATAGTAGATAAGAATGGTTACGGTATTTATTTTTCACGCTCTCCGATTCCCTATGACGGATATGCTGAAAGGTTCAATTATCTGAAGCATATAGGCATTTACTCTTTCAGAAAAAACTTTCTTCTGAAATTCGGTTCGCTTAAGAAGACACCACTTGAGCTGAAAGAGAGATTGGAACAGTTGAGGATAATAGAGAATGGTTACAAGATAAAGGTAGTGCTTATCGGAAAGGATTCGATTGCCATTGATACTCCTGAAGACATACTCAGGGCTCTTTCAAATGATTGAATTTAAGGAATACAGTATTGAGCACATGGAAAGTCTGGTGAGATTGCTGAACAATCCGAATGTTGAGAGATGGCTATTGTCGGTGCCAAATCCTTACACACAAAGTGATGCCGACGATTTCATAACATACGCAATAAGCGCCAAAGACAATCCCGACAGAATGATATTTGCAATTGAAGCGGGTGGAGTTCATGTTGGAGGCATCGGACTTCATGTCAATCAAAATTATCATGCTGAAGTTGGCTACTGGATCGGCGAGGAATATTGGAACCGTGGTTACGGTACTGAAGCGCTGAAAAAAATACTGACTATAGCTTTTGATGAATTGCGGCTCGGTCGTGTGCAAGCAGTAGTGTTTGAAGGAAATGATGCTTCGGAAAGATTGCTGTTCAAATGCGGATTTGAGTATGAAGGTACGATGAGGAAGGCAAGAGTTAAGAACGGAGTTCCGGTAAATTGTAAATTGTTTGCAAAGGTAATCTAAAAATATTGTCAAGTTGAAAAACACAAAATACATATTTCTAACGGGCGGAGTAGTTTCGTCGCTTGGCAAGGGCATTGCTGCGGCATCACTTGGACTTCTGCTGAAGTCAAGAGGATTGAGAGTTACGATACAGAAGCTTGATCCGTACATCAATGTTGATCCCGGCACTATGTCTCCCGTTCAACACGGTGAAGTGTTTGTTACTGAAGACGGTGCGGAAACAGATCTTGACCTCGGGCATTACGAAAGGTTTCTCGATGAGAACATGTCTAAGGCAAACAATATGACAACGGGGCAGATCTACAATGAGGTGATCACAAGGGAAAGACGCGGTGATTATCTCGGAGCTACAGTGCAGGTCATCCCGCATATAACTGATGAGATAAAGAGGAGGATACGGCTGCTTGAGAAGGACAAGAAGTATGATATCATAATTTCCGAGATCGGCGGAACGGTTGGTGATATCGAGTCATTGCCGTTTCTTGAAGCAATAAGGCAGATGATGTTTGATGTAGGCAAGCATAATTCACTGAGCGTGCATCTTACTCTTGTGCCGTATATAAAATCAGCCGGTGAACTGAAGACAAAGCCGACTCAGCATTCAGTAAAGACAATGCTTGAGATCGGAATTCAACCGGACATTTTGCTTTGCAGAAGTGAGCAGCAGCTGTCGAAGGAACTGAAAGCGAAGATCGGATTATTCTGCAACATTGAGCCGGGCTCGGTGATGCAGGCGCTTGATGCAAAATCTATCTACGAAGTACCTTTGATGCTGAAGAAGGAGAGATTTGATGAGGTAGTTCTTGAAAAGCTGAATCTTCGAGCTGCGCCGCCCAAGATCTCGGTGTGGAAAAAAGTCGTTGAAAAAATCACCGATCCCGGAAAGGAAATCACTATAGGCATTTGCGGAAAGTATAACATCATTCCGGACGCATACAAAAGCATAACAGAATCATTCATACATGCAGGAGCATTCAACGGTGTGAAAGTGAATCTGAAATGGATCGATGCAGAGGAGATTGAGAAAGGGAAGAAACCTGTTTCACAGATCATGAGCGGAATCAGGGGTCTGCTGGTTTGTCCGGGATTTGGCGAGAGAGGAATAGAAGGAAAGATTGCGGCAATCAAATATGTGAGAGAAAATAAGATTCCGTTTTTTGGTATTTGTCTCGGACTACAATGTGCAGTGATAGAGTTTGCAAGGAATGTGTGCGGACTGAAGAATGCCAACTCAACAGAGTTTAAAGATACACGATACAATGTAATTGATATAATGGAGTATCAGAAGTCGGTAAAGATAAAAGGCGGTTCAATGCGTCTGGGTTCATATCCGTGCATCATTGAAAAGAATTCGCTTGCGTACAAATGTTACAAGAAAGAATTCGTAAACGAGCGTCACAGACACAGATATGAAGTGAATAATAATTACAGGAAGGTACTCTCTGAGAAGGGGATGGTGCTGAGCGGACTATCGCCGGACAGTACACTTGTTGAGATGATCGAGCTTCCGAAGTCAATGCACCCGTTCTTTATTGCAAGCCAGTTTCATCCGGAGTTTAAATCAAGAGTGATAAATCCGCATCCGTTGTTCAGGGAGTTTGTGAAAGCATGCGTGTGAGAATTTGAAATTAGAAATTAGAAATTAGAAATTAGAAATATAAAAAGATAAGTTAAGAGTTAGAAGATTGTTGATGCTTTGTTTGGAATCTATTCCTTCAGAAAAGTTTGCGCGAGTTTTCCAAATACATCCTTTTCATCAAAGCCATAGTCATGGCCGTCAAGCGATCTTCCCTGTGTTTCGAATGACCAAAGCATAGCGCCGCTTATACCGGATTCAAAATGCTTTCTGATCTGAATTTCGAGTATAGTCTTTCTTAAATCCCGGTACTTCTTTTTCACTCCGATCTCACCAATATAAACCGGCTTGCCGAGTGATCTTGCTGTCTGCAGATCAAGTTGGTTATAAAATTTCCAAATGCTTCTAAGCGAAAAAGGGAAGTCGAATGTGCGGCCGATTTTTCTTATAAGAGTTTCATCAATCACATCCGGCAGTGCTCCAATAATTGTATCGAGTTTGTTCAATATCAGAGACCTCTTGCTCCTTGCCTTCAAACGGTAATACAAATCAGCTCTCTCAAGCACGGAAGAACTGAAACTGTAATCATGCAATGAGATTGCATCAAGTGTGGAAAGTGAATAAAGGTTCCTGAAATTCGAATAGCTGAATCTGGATAACTCGTTTCCGAATTTATCACCTACTCCTCCTATCGTACCAATAGAAACTACATGCAACGGATCTGACTCTTTGATCTTTTCTGAAACAATTTTTGTGAAGTGGTAAATAGTATTGAAGTCAGACGTTACCGGCTCGTTGAAGATCTCCCATATCATTATCTCGCAACTTCCTGATAATTCATTGACTATTGCCTCAACATGTTTTAAATACTTTTCTCTGAAACCGCTTCTGAACCAATCATCATTCACTCTGAATCCCTGAAGATATTCGTTCATGTCACCGAATACAGGTATGAGTTTCAGCTTAAGAGATGAGGACAGTTCACATATGCGAAGAAGTTTAGCAACGGGCATTGATGCAAACGCCCAGAACCTTACTGCGTTGAAACCCTGCTCTGCAGCGCTAATGAGCATCTTCGTCATAGTGTCATCATCAACATAGGCAAGCTCATACATATTCACGCCGATGAAACGAAACTGATTGCCGTTAAGTATTAACTCACCATTGACCGGTCTTACTATATCTTCATTCATTGAGGAGCAACCTAACTAATGCGTTGAACTTTTTCAATTTAAGACAGATTCATAGTAATATTGGAATTGGTTTTGTTTTGTTTGTAACACAGAGCTACACAGAGCTACACAGAGCTACACAGAGTTACACAGAGTTACACAGAGTTACACAGAGTTACACGGAGTTCTAC
>CALEVL010000325.1 GCA_937924675.1 uncultured Ignavibacteria bacterium
TACGTGTATCCGATCACATAAACAAAATTTCCGTCAACAAGAATATCTGTGGCAACGTCATCTCTGTTGTATTCGTTGTTGTTGAATGTGCGGGTCCAGATGGTGTCGCCGAAGCGATCGAATTTCATCAGAAAGATATCCTTCAGATTGCGTGATGTCTTGAAACCGACTGCATAGAAATATTCTCCATCCCTTGCTATTCCATATAACTTGTCCTCTTTCGGAAGGTCAATTCTCTTGACCATAGAAATAATTCCTTCTACTCTATTGTGTCTAAGAATACAGAGATCTGGGTAACCATTTTCGGATTGCAGGAATCCACAAACATATACGTTTTGTTCAGCGTCAAGAACGAGATCCGTGCCCCTGTCATACCCGGGATTAGGATAACTTCTGCTCCATTCATAATTTGTATTTGTCGCCGGAAACTTAGTAGTTTCTATATCAAATTCTCCGTTATATCCTGTTACGTAAAGATTGTCAGCTGTGTCTAAGTATGTTTTAAACGGATAGTGCTCAGGTATCTGCGATTTAACGGATTTACAAATACCCATGATCAGGATGAACGCAGCAACAGATTGTAGAATTCTTGAATTCATTTTTTTCTCCTTATTATTTTGTATTACTTCATTAAAAGAAGTTTCTTTGTTTGAATGACCATTCCATTTGCAATCAATGAATAGAAGTAAACTCCGGTTGGCAATTCCAATAAATTTGATATCAATTTGTGTTCGCCTGCCGCTATACGCTTGTCAGTAAGAATACGAACCTGTTCACCGAGAATGTTTGTAAGTACTATCTTGACATCAGCGCTCCTCTTGAGACTGAACCGGATAGTGGTAACAGGATTGAATGGGTTTGGATAGTTTTGGTATAATTGATAATCACCCGGAAGCTGCTGAGTCTCACTGCCGATGGAACTTATTCCTCCGTTAGTTGTCCTGAGTATGGTTCCGAAAAATCCTATCATTGTTCCGTTAAGTGAATCTGAAAAGTTGATAGAAGCAATATAGTTTCGAGTCAGTCCCTTATTGATAGTCCAGTTTAACCCTCCATTTTCAGTGTATAAGACTTCACCGTACGGACCCGCAGCAAACCCCTTGAGGGGGTTGATGAAATGGATTGTTTGAATTACTATACCCGGATTTCCAGTTGAGTAACCTAACCATGATATTCCTGAGTTTGTAGTTTTGTAGAACGTGTTGGATCCTCCTGCAACATAACCTGTCTGGCTGTCCGGGAACGACATGTCTAATCCCTTGCCTGTACTTGAGTATCCAACAGTAATCCAATTTGCTCCTCCGTTTGTAGTTCTAGTTATACTTGCATCAAAACAAGCAACTCCGGTGTTCGCATCAAAGAAATGCAAAGCATTCACCCAACCGCTATCATGAGAATAAAATGATCGACTCCAATTCAGTCCGCCATCGATAGTTTTGATTATTGTTCCTGTTCCAATGGAGTCACCGGAAGTAAACCCACCTCCACAATATCCCGTCTCATTGTTTAAAAAGAATATGTCAAACAGATTTATTCTCGTTCCGCTGTTGAGGAAGAACCAGTTTGTACCCGCATTTGTCGTTTTCAGTATCACTCCGCTGTCGCCTGAGATGTAGCCGGTGTTGGCGCTTGGGAACATCACATCCCAAAGTACTTCTCTTGTAATCTGTGGATAGAAACTCCAGTTTGTTCCTCCATTCGTTGTCTTCTGCAATGTGCCTTCTTCGCCGACTGCCCAGCCGGTGTTTGCATTTACAAAGTGTGTTCCGTGCAGATCAAAGTATCCACCGTTGAGGATTGTCCAGTTTTGTCCTGAGTT
>CALEVL010000326.1 GCA_937924675.1 uncultured Ignavibacteria bacterium
AAACACAAATCCTTGAGTTGAGAGTGGAGAGTTGAGATGCGCAGCCTGTCCCAGGATGATGTATCAAAACCTCCCAACTTCCAAAGCCCTGGCTTAGAGAAGTTTGTAGTGTCTTGATATTTCTTTTAATGCCGCTAAGGACATGTTAGAAATTAGTGTAAAGTAACTTTTCTATTGGTAGATCCCTGCCCGCCTGCATCAGTAAAAAAAGAACACTCGTTGCGGGCAGGCATTTGCAGGGATGACATTCTTGGTTGTTTGAGAGTCAGTAAAGGGACAAGTGTATTTTAGGCAAGAGTCTTGGTATTGAGAAAGCCTCGAAAGTCCTTATACCACAAGGAAATCATCATAACTTAGTGTAACTCAGTGTATCTCAGTGTAACTCAGTTTATCTCTGTTTATCTCAGTGTAACACAGCCCAACTCATTATTAACAAATAGGCAAACATTTTACAGCCTTTTGAATTGTAATTTCACCTCATCAAAATTAAGTTGACACTTATGCCACCATCGAACCTCGATAAGATAATAGTAAAGGGCGCACGCGTCCACAACCTCAAGAATATTGATATTGAGATCCCGCGGGATAGTCTCGTAGTCTTCACCGGGCTCTCCGGATCAGGAAAATCTTCACTCGCATTTGATACAATTTACGCCGAAGGCCAGAGGCGATTCATGGAAACATTGTCATCTTACGCTCGGCAGTTCATCGGCGGGATTGAAAGGCCGGATGTTGATAAAATAGAAGGACTGTCTCCGTCAATCTCCATCGAACAAAAGACGATCTCTCAAAATCCCAGGTCAACCGTTGGCACGGTAACAGAAATATACGATTTCATCAGACTTCTTTACGCACGTTGCGGCACACAATACTCACCTGACACAGGACTTGCAGTGACAAGACAAAATCTCGAACAGATTGTTGACAGTGTATTTGCTCTGAAAGACAAATCAAAGATCTCAATACTTGCCCCTGTAGTGAAGGGAAGGAAAGGTCATTACAGAGAACTCTTTGAAGAGATCGGTTCACAGGGTTTTACAAAGGTCAGAATTGACGGAGAGATGAAGGATATTAAGCCTGGGTTGAAGACTGAAAGATTCAGGATACATGATATAGAAATCGTAATAGACCGTCTTGCCATTAACAACAAATCAAGGCCACGACTGAAGGATTCCATCGAAACTGCGCTTCGGCATGGAGAAGGTGTTGTGATAATCAACGACGGAAAGACGGACAGAATGTTTAATCAGAATCTCTCCGACCCTGTTACCGGAAGGAGCTTTTCCGAGCCTGCTCCAAATTCATTCTCATTCAACTCACCTTATGGATGGTGCAAAGATTGTTTCGGGCTCGGTGAAAAAAAGGAAATAGATATTGACAAGATCATTCCCGACATGGGGCTCACGATAAATCAAGAAGCAATTGTTCCGCTTGGCAAGCCGCGGAATACGTGGATTTATTCGATCTTTAGAGGACTGATTGAAAAACTTGGTTACGATTTTGATACGCCGTTAAAGAAATTCACCACAGATGACATAGACGTGATCATGAACGGAACAACGGAAAGAATAAGATATACTCATGTAAATTCTCTCGGAAGAAATACTCAGTATCTGCATAAGTTTGAAGGACTGGTAAATTACATCAAGAGATACAACTCAGATTCAACTTCAGAAGCTATCCGATTATGGGCTGAGAGTTTCATGGCGGTTACAAAATGCAAGACATGCGGCGGCGGAAGGTTGAATGTTGATTCTCTTTGGGTGAAGATTGACGACAAGAGCATTTTTGACATAACACAAATGTCCATACTTGAATGCCGGGAGTTTTTTACCGGACTGAAACTCGATGACAGAAAAATGATAGTTGCATCTCAGATAATTAAGGAGATAAGATCCAGACTGGATTTTCTCCTTAACGTCGGACTCGATTATCTGACCCTCGACCGAAGTGCCAGAACTCTTTCCGGCGGTGAGGCGCAGAGGATACGGCTTGCTACACAGATAGGTTCGCAACTAACCGGTGTTCTCTATATCCTTGATGAGCCTTCTATCGGACTTCATCAGAGAGATAACATAAAGCTAATCAACTCGCTGAAGAATCTTCGCGACATCGGAAATTCTGTAATTGTTGTAGAGCATGATAAAGAGATGATAGAATCATCTGACTTCATAGTAGATCTTGGACCCGGCGCAGGTGAGCATGGCGGAGAGATTGTTGCGTTCGGTCATCCTTCTTCGCTCAACGGAAGTTCAATCACCGGGAAATATCTTTCGGGTGAAGAAAAAATAGAGGTGCCCGGAATTCGGAGAGAAGGTACCGGAAGATCTTTATTGCTTAAAGGAGCCAGAGGAAACAATCTGAAGAGTGTAAATCTGAAGATCCCTCTCGGCAAATTTATTTGCATAACCGGCGTAAGCGGTTCCGGAAAGTCCACACTGATCACCGAAACTTTGTACAGAATTCTTTCTCAGAAATTTTTCAAGACTCCGGAAAGGCCGCTGCCTTATGACACGATCGAAGGTCTGAGCCAGATCAAAGACAAGAGAAGAGAAAAGATAGTTGACAAGATCATCGAGATCGATCAGACACCCATCGGCAGGACTCCGAGAAGCAATCCCGCTACATACACAGGACTCTTTACTTTTATAAGAGATATATTTTCAAATCTTCCCGAATCAAAGATTCGCGGTTACAAGCCGGGAAGATTTTCATTCAACGTCAAAGGCGGAAGATGCGAAGCATGCGAGGGCGCCGGTCTTCAGAAAATCGAGATGAATTTTCTTCCGGATGTTTACGTAACATGCGACGTATGCAGAGGGAGAAGATACAACAGAGAAACACTCGAAGTCAGATACAAGGGCAAATCAATATCAGATATTCTTGAGATGACAGTAGAAGAAGGTGTAGAGTTCTTTGATGCTGTGCCTGGTCTTAAGAGAAAACTCACAACACTTCATGATGTGGGTCTTGATTACATACGACTCGGACAGCAGGCAACTACGTTATCGGGCGGTGAAGCACAACGGGTTAAACTATCGACGGAGCTATCAAAAGTACAGACGGGCAGAACTATGTACATACTTGACGAGCCGACAACCGGTTTGCACTTTAAAGATATAAAGATGCTTTTGGATGTACTAAGCAAGCTCGTTGACAAGGGAAATACTGTGATAGTCATTGAACACAATCTTGATGTGATAAAAAGCGCAGATTGGATCATTGACCTTGGTCCGGAAGGCGGACAGAAGGGCGGACAGATAATGGCCGAGGGAACTCCGGAAGAAATCGTAAAGAATTTCATTAAGAAATCATATACGGCAGAATATCTTAAGAAAGAGTTGGAAAGTTGAAAGTTTCTCTCATTTAAATAATATGTTGCATCTGCTTGCCACTTTGTGCTCTGCCACTTCGTGAAGACCTGGAAAAAAGCCGGAGGATAATCTGCGGAGATATTTTTGAGTTACCTTATTCGTTTGCAGCAAGTTCGCAATGCTCTTCATTACTTGACCCGCATCATACGCTCCGTCTCAGAAAAACTTTCTGCTCTGAGTTCATAATAATACACGCCGCCATGCGGCATTCAGCCGTGGATGAAATTAGAGTGCCTCATTTATAGAATTTCAGATTCGACAAGAATCTCGGATACGATCCGGAAAAATAAGCGGGGGAGAATTGCGGTTTCCCCGGGAAAGACTGCTCTCTGCCAGGGGAAGACTGCTCCCTGCCAGGGGAAGACCGCGCCAAGCTAGGGGAGGACTCCTCCAAACGGGGGAAGACAGCACCAAGCACAGGGAGGATTGCTCCAATCCCGAGGAAAACTCCTCCTTCCCAAGGGAAGACTCATCCAAAACGGGGAAAACTCCACCATCCCCAGGGAAGATTCTTCCAATCCAACGCATGGGGGAATCCAGCCCGGTCAAAACGGAAGCAATCCCGGGGAGGACTCTTCCCTACCTTAGGAAAACTTCACCATGCACGGGGAAAACTCTTCCAATCAAAGGGAACACTCTGTGATGCACTGGGAAGATTCTTCCAATCCAAGGCAAAGGTTAAAACAGCATTGTGAAGACGCAATCAATCGAAAGGATGTTCTTCCTATTATCATTTATCATTTTTTCTTTAAACAATTAATTGTGGCGTCAGGACTTTCGTCCTGACGCAAATAGTTAACATGTGTCGGGACGGAAGTCCCGACACCACAAAGAACGTTTTGAGCAGATATGGACCCTTCCATTTTCAACTTCTCATTTATCATTTTTTCTTTACACAATTAACCGTTAACTTTCCCGCATCCCACACATGTGAGATTGAATTTCATCGAAGGATTTGGAATTTTTGAAGATGAAGATTATCATTTCAGTTATACTTCTGACTATTGCCTTTTGCAGTGAAGTTCCCGCGGCAGAAAGTTTCTACTCAGAACGTTCCGGACTAAAGGAACATTTCCCGGATAACAATGTGTATACAATGTTCAAAGACTCCAAAGGGCTGGTTTGGTATGGCACTATGTTTGGTCTGATAATGAGTGACGGCTCTAATTATTTCCGCTTCAGTTATGACCCTAACGACTCAAGCTCAATTTCAAACGATGATATTGTCAGCATTTTTGAAGACAGCAAAGGGAGGATGTGGTTTGGCTCATTTCTTGGCGGATTAAATGTATATGAAAGGAGCACGGGAAAGTTCAGCAGGTTTCTTGCAGAGCGAAAACAATTGACGGATAATACAGTTTGGTGCATTACAGAAGACAGGAAAGGAATCATCTGGGCAGGAACGGATAATGGCTTAAACAAATTAGAGAATGACACATGGAGCAGATTTGATTACAGCAATTCAGATACACTTTCTCAAAAAGTGATTTCACTTGCAGCAGATGAGTTTGATAATCTTTACATCGGCACATTCGGCTCGGGCTTGGTTGTCGCAGACAAGTCAAGGTCTGTCATCAAAAGTTTCAATCTTAAAAACTCCGCCTCTCATTACCTAGATGCAAACTTCATTAGATCAATCTTATCAATTCCCGGTGACGGTACTTATATTGGCACTATCAGAAGAGATGCATTCTTCCTGCCACGCGAAAATGTAATCAACAATGATTTCGGATTCACAAATATCATGTCTCATGATTCAAGCAGGTCATCTGATAAAAGGTTAACTGTTTTTGACTTTGCCATATCGGGACAGAATGAGCTGTTGATTGGAACAAGTCATGACCTTTTCAAATACAATACTGCCGGTAAGAATTCACTTCCGCTCAGTATTATGAACGCTTTACCGCAGGGACAGGGATTCATGTCCGTCCTTTCGCCCTCAGCAAATACTGTTTTCGCAAGCGCCTATGATGCTGGACTTTTCACTGTTGATCTTAGGGGCGGACAATTGCTGAAAGAATACAGGAAGGATTCAGGCAATGATTATATGGGAAGCGTCAGGAAATTTGCAAAGCATAAGGGAAGATTATACAGCGCGGGCAGAAAGGGAATTTACGAATTGTCTGATAGTGCATGGCGTCTTTCAGAAATTAACATACTATTGCCCGGTAAGGACGTATCAGCCATATTGTCATCCGGCAACCGGCTCTGGGCTGGAGTTGCAGGCGGACTTTATTCAGTAGATATTATGCCGAATAATAAAAGAGTTGAAAAGATTGCCGAAGGATTTCTGGTGAATGATCTTATTGAAGGGATCAACGGCGAGATCATTGCAGGCACTTCTTCAGGGATCAAGATCTTTGAATCCGGAACCGGAATGCTAATTAGAGAATATAAGAAGGACTCTTCAAATGGCAGCGGATCGCTGCCTGATGATTTTATAATTTCGATCTATGCGGATACCCGGGGAAATCTTTGGGCGGGAACTTACTCCGGACTCAGTCTCCTTGAAGCCGGCAGCAATGAGTTCAGGCATTTCAGAAAGATCATCAATGATGAAAACTCATTGCTCAACAATTATGTGTACTCAATTCTTGAGTATGAGGGAAAAATGTATTTTGGAACTGCCGGCGGCATGAGCATATTTGACGGCAAGACTTTTCGGAATTTTACGCAGGAAGACGGATTGCCAGATCAGGTCGTCAACACGCTTACAGATTTTAACGGCAGAATAATTACCGGCTCGAATTTTAACATCAACTTATTCGACCCGTCAACAGAAACTTTTGCATTGATCTCAAAAACCGATGACATTCTCAATCCTTCATCTGTATATGTTGATGATAAGAATGTAATATACTTTGGCGGCAAGAATGGAATTGTATCCATAAACACAGATGCGGTCATGGAAGAAAGCGATGGCAACGGCTTCGTTTTTTCACGAATGACATATGAGATTGAAGGCAAGACAGTTTCCAAAGACCTTGCCGTTTCCGGATTGGTTCAGATTCCTTATGAGGCATTGAACATCAGAATATTTTATTCTGACGAGAACTATGGAAATCATGGCAGACCAACTTACTATTATAAGATATCAGGTGTGGACGATAACTGGACATACAACGAGCAAAACACATCGATGAATATTAAGAAACTTGAGCCCGGCGAACATGACATTTTGTTCAAGGTCGTAAGAGCTAACGGCAGTCAGTATTTCAGCAAACGGACTTTGAGTCTGTATGTAGTTCCTCCGTTCTACAGAACGCCGATTTTTTACTTTCTGACGGCTTTAGCATTCTTAATAAGTTCATACATGTTGTTCCGTTTTCTTGCAGGCAGAAAGATCAGAAGGACCATTGAGATCGAACGGGCACGCAGTGAGGAAAGAGACAAGATCCGTTATGAAGCATCTCGTGATTATCATGATGAACTTGGGCATAAGCTCACGCGGATCTCAATTTACTCAAGGAATCTTTTGCGGGAAATCGAAGAACAAAAAGACAACATTTCCAAAGAGCTGCTTAAGATCATGGAGACATCCTCAAGTCTGCGCGAGAGCGCCCGTGACCTTATCTGGAGCATGGATCCGGGTGAAGATACTTTGTATGATCTTGTGATCCGGATAAAAGATTTCTCAGAAAGTTTATTGCAGGAGACGGAGATGAGTCTGAGCGTAACAGGCATCACAGAAAACATGAAATCAATACCACTTGATATGGACAAGAAAAGAAATCTTCTTCTTATTGCAAAGGAAGCTGTCAACAATTCAGTAAAGTATTCTGAGGCAGATAAACTGAAGATTGAATTTAATTTTGACGGCAGATCTTTTACTATGAGAATTTATGACAACGGAAAAGGATTTTTGCCGGACACAAACAAAGAGGGATTTGGTTTCAGAAGCATGCGCAGCAGAGCGGAAAAGATAGGAGCTTCAGTATCCATTGTTGGCGAGCAGGGATCGGGAGTGAAAGTTGATGTCATGCTAAAATTGAAATTGCCTTTAAAACAATATTCATTGAACTGATATGATCAATATAGCTGTGATAGAAGACGACAAAGTCATAAGAGAAAATATTTGCTCCCTGTTTGAACGCACAGAAGGCATAGCATGCATCGGAGCATTTGAAAAATGTGAAGATGCATTTGAGACAATTAAGAAGGAACAGCCGGATGTTGTGCTAATGGATATCAAGCTTCCCGGAATTGACGGTATTGAAGGTATGAAGAAAATGAAATCATATCTCGAAGAGACAGACTTCATAATGCTTACTGTTCATGAAGAGAGCGAGCTCGTTTTCAAAGCTCTGAAATCAGGAGCTACAGGATATCTTGATAAGAGCGCATCGGAAGAAAAGATAATAGATTCTATCAGGGAAGTTTACGATGGCGGCGCGCCGATGACTTCAAGAATTGCACGGCTTGTGCTTGGCTCATTCAAGACTGAAGATGAATCAGGACTTACTGCAAGAGAAAGAGATGTCCTTGAGGCACTTGTAAACGGCAACACCTACAAGGAGATTGCTTATAATCTCAAAATAACTGTCGGAACAGTTCGGCATCACATAAAGAGCATTTACAGAAAGTTGCATGTTCATTCAAAATCAGAAGCAGTTGCAAGAGCGTTGAAAGATAACATAGTTTGAATTTGCATCTTTGCTGATTCCTCAAGCAACAACCACTTTCCCACATTCAGCCAAAAGCATTGCTTCGGGAAAATTCCCATTTCATACATTCCACTTTTCACTTCAGTAGAGCAGATATTTCTAATTTTCAATTTTTAATTTTTAATTGATATCACATACTTGTGAGATTTACCCGCCTCTGATTATTGTCTAATTTTGTAGTAAAAAAAATTATGAACACAATCAAATCTGCAATGGTCAAAGCAATAGTAGTTCTGCTCATGCTCGTTACACAATCTCTCTTCTCACAGACATTCCGGAAAGTAATAGACAATACAAATCCGGTTATCTCTGATCCGGGCAATCCAGCCAGCAGTTATACGGGCGCTGCATGGATTGATTTCAATAACGACGGACTGCTGGATTTATATGCCTGCAGGAAAGTTCTTTACAAGAATATTGGCGGTGGGAATTTTGTAAAGGTCAATACTTCGCTTAATTCAGCAGTTGCCGTATTGAGCACAACATGGGCTGATTATAACAATGATGGTTTCATAGACTGCTATGTTGTTTCAACAGTAAACTCGAATTCCGCATTGTACAAGAATAACGGAGATGAGACTTTTACGCGCATCACAACAGGCGCAATAGGCGATTCTGCTTACAGCACCGGATGGGGTTGTACCTGGGGAGATTACAACAACGATGGATTTGCTGATCTTGTCATTGCCGCAGCAAATAATTTCGGGATTGTAAATCATCCAACCAGATTCTTTCACAATAACGGAGACGGTACGTTCACGAAAATTGATACGACACATTTTTCAGAAACACTTGCGCCATATACAGTTCCTACTTTTTCGGATTATGATATGGACGGAGACATGGATTTGTTTATAGGCAGCGGTCCTGCCGGTACACTTGCAAGAGACTTCAACTACAGAAACATGCTTGTGGAAACTGCCAATCCTTTTCTTAGCAGATTGGACACAGGAGTTCTCGGAACCGATCTTGTTGACGGGCAGAATTACAGTTTCATTGACTATGACAATGACGGGGACCTTGATGCTTATCTAACAAACTACCGCTTTGGTACGCCTAACAACCTTTACCGAAATGATGGAAACGGATACTATACAAAGATGACAGCAGCACAAGTGGGACGAATTGTTTCAGATTCAGGAAGTTCATTGTCAAATGTCTGGGCAGATTATGACAATGACGGTGACATTGACTGTTATGTAACAAACGATAATTCATTTACAACAAGATATTATTCAAACAACGGCAACGGTTCATTCACAAGAGTTGATTCAATTGCAGTAAGAGAAAACGGTCCGAAATACGGCGCAGTTGCAGGAGACTATGACAATGACGGTGATGTTGACCTCTATGTATCGGGCGCGATATTGACAAAGGCATTGTATGAGAATATCACCGGCAACGGGAATAAGTGGGTAACGTTGAAATGCATTGGAATGAGCACAAACAAATCTGCGATCGGAACCAGAGTGCGTGTGAAGGCAACAATAAACGGTCAGAGTGTATGGCAGCTTAGAGAGATTAATTCACAGAACAGCTTTAACTCTATGAGCATGCTCAATGTACACTTTGGACTCGGAAACGCATCTGTGATAGATTCAATAATAGTGGAGTGGCCGCGAAGTTCACGTCAGGTATTCACGAATGTATCAGTCAACAGCAGATACAATCTAGTTGAAGGTCAGAATCTTGTTTCAGGAATTGAACCAATTGAGGGCAATATACCGGACAGATTTGAGCTTGAACAGAATTATCCAAACCCATTCAATCCGCTTACAAAGATCGAGTTCAGTCTGAAAGCAGCCGGTGATGTAACTTTGAAAGTATATGACGGACTTGGGAGAATTGTAGAAACACTTGTAGATCAGAATCTGAGTGCCGGAAGATACTCTGTTACATTCAACGGGAATGGTCTCTCATCAGGAATTTATTTTTACAAGTTGTTATCAGAAGCCGGTGAGGCGGTACGAAAAATGTTGCTGGT
>CALEVL010000327.1 GCA_937924675.1 uncultured Ignavibacteria bacterium
ACAACTAATGCAGGGTTGAACTGGGAATATATTCAAAGAGATACGACTTATGCATATTTACCTTATTGGGGAAAAAAATTAAGATTTCTGAATGAAAGTACCGGCTATATTTTATCAGAAAGTTACAGGAATCTGAAAAAAACAACCGATGGCGGGTTAACCTGGAATCAAACGGACAGTAATTTTACATCCGGAACTTCTGATTACTTTTTTACAAGTCCGGACACAGGATGGAGTATAAAAGGCAATTCAATTATAAAAACAACTGACGGAGGCAACAATTGGTCACTTCAAAACAGCGGTGTAACTAACTACCTAAGGTCAGTTTACTTTGTAAATGAAAATCTCGGTTATGTAACAGGGAGTAACGGCTTGATACTAAAGACTGTTACAGGCGGAATAACTAATTTAGACACATCCGAACAATTTCTTCCGAAAGAATACTCATTACACCAGAACTATCCAAACCCTTTTAACCCCTTAACAACTATTTCATTCTCACTACCGCACCCAAGCTACGTCAAGCTCGAAGTCTTTGACGCAGCAGGAAGAGAGATAAAGGAATTAATTAATGAACGCAGGCAAACCGGAAGTTATGAAATTAAATTCAACGGAGGGGATTTTGCGAGCGGAATTTATTTTTACAGATTAGCTGCAGATGATTTTATTGCAGTCAGAAGAATGATCCTTTTAAAATGAGGATCACATTTACTGCTATTTAATAGGCATAGTTTTTTTGTCTGAGAAATCTTTCCCGTTTCACTCCGGTAAAAATAAATTCCGCTTGCGAATCCACCTCAGTCAATCCGCATGGAATGACTCCCCTAAATCTGCTTCTCGTTGACAATCCCGGCACCTTCATTCCCCAACACATCAATACTTTCAATGAAACATCATTGTATGTTGAGAATTGATAATTAATAATTGTCATCGGGCTGAAAGGGTTTGGATAGCAATTGAGTGAACTCAGAGTGGACGAAAAAGTCCAGATTCCATGGAACACAGTGTGTATCAGAGTTGACAGGTGCTGTTGATTAATATAAGTTGTTGTTTCGCCGCTAGAAAAGTTGATTAAGGTCCGCAGAAGTTGTTTTTGCAGGCTAGGACGTATAGCGGCATAGTTAACTTAACAACCAATCGCACTTTAGATAGGAAAAGCCCGAAGGGCTGACATGATTATAGCAATTGAATCTGATGATCCGTTTAACCCCGAAGGGGTGACATTATTTTAGATTCACTACATAAATGACTTCTCAAAAGGATAACTAGAAACTCAGAATGCCGAAATTATTCCAAGCGAAACTTTTGAAGTCTTGGTATCCTGAACGTAAGTGTATTCACCGGAGATCCTTAGATTTCGCGCAAGCAGATAGTTCAATCCGGCCGTATAACTTTTGTAATCGAGAGCGGGCAAATCAGAATCAACAATATTGTAAAGCAGTGTTCCAATCCAACGGCTGTTATCGCCGTTGGGAGAAATTACAACCTCTGCAAATCCTCCCTGCGTAGTTACCCGCTCGGATGGCTTTGCAGCAAGCATTTCAGGATTTGTATCAGACCTGTAAACATACTGCGCGTTCAATTCTATCTTATCATTTCCTAGAGTCAGGTCGGCTCCTGCCATAAACACTTCATTATCAATCGAATCCGGCAGTTCCTTGCCATAGTACCCGAAACCTCCTAATCTCAGGAACGGAGCAACATCCTGCGATGCACGGAACATGAGATTCTTGTACTGGTCTTCGTCAAAAAGATCCGTTGTCTTAATACCGTTTCCGTTTATCACTTCAAACACGAGATCGGTCTTTGAAGGCACTGCGTAGCTTAAGATCAACCCTCTGTCATATTTGAGATTCACTTTTGATTTCCCCGGAGTTGACGTGTATATCACATAGTCTTCCTGCTCGAGTCTCAGCTCTCTCTTGAACAACGGATCGGAAACCTGAAACTGTCCCGCATACAGATCAAAATCAACCTTGTCGGAGAATACATTGTTGAACATGATGAAGGCATCTTCTATACCTGCGACTTCACCTCTTTCACTGAAGAAAAAATAGAAGTAGTATGAGATATCTTTAAAAATATTTCCGCCTGACATAAGCTTTAATATGTAAGGCGTTCTGAAATCCGGATCGACCTCTCTGTTATTTTCATATTGACCAAAGAGTTCAAACCTGATGGCGACAGGCAATTCCTTCATCAGAAGAAGCAGATCATCGCCGGTCTTTTTTGCAAACCGGGGCGGTTCTTTTCCCGGAAGTTGAAATCCGTTTGCGGCAAAGTCTTCGCCGTATGGCTTTACTTTTGGAAATGGAGAATGACAGACTTTGCATGACATGTTGTACTTTCTTGCGAATGCAGGGATTGCACTTGATTCGCCCGCAATTAATATGGCAAGAATGATCAATGATATTATTAAAGTAAGCCTTTTCATTTTTGTATCCTCAGTTTAGAATTGTTGTTTCACTAATCATCTACTACTTCAACGATGGTCTTATGGGAATTTACCTCGATTATCTCTGCTTCCTCTTTTGGAACTCCCAATAACTCACCAACCGGTGCAGGAAGTTTTTGATAATTCAGTACTGCATTAACGGTCATGGTTCCGATCTCCACATCATCAGGCACAAGCCATGTGAACGTCTCAGTCTTTGTTTCACGCGGACCGATGCGATAGTCAGGCCCGAATGAAGCCGTATTCCACTGCATGATTGTCATCCTGCCTTTCGAGTCAAGATACGGCATCCTGAATATCCTGTCTCCTTCAGGGATTCCGTCACGCTGAATACCTTTGAAATCACTTTTGCCTAAAGGCACACCCATGTCCTGATAGGCAAGAACATTGCATGCGATAGTATAATCTTCTCCATCGAATCCCTTCTTGTCAACGATCAGGTGATAGACTTTTCCTTTCGAATCAACGGCTTCAACGTGAAGCCAGAGCATACGTTCTTCGGCAGAACCCGTTGGAAATTTGTGCCCCGTCTTCTGATTGAAAAGTACTACGGTAAATTTTGCCTGCTCACCGGGAGCAATATCGGGAGAGTCAGTATGAATTCTTAGCTCCACAGTTCCGCGAACCTTTCCCGGATCATGTGCGCCGTGGAACAGATGCTGAGCGATATCCTGTCTTTGCTCACCCATTGCTGAACTTATGCCGGGGGTTCTTGGCATGTGACAGTTCTGACACTGCACACCTTCTTTTGAATACGGACCTTCTTTCCACTCGAGGTGAGTTGCCTTTACCCAGGCACCAAACGGAGATTTTTCATTGTGACATGTTCCGCAGAATTCTGCTTTCGAAAGGAATGAAAGTTTCTTTGTCTCGTGCGCCGGAGAATTTGTTCCGCCGCGATTCCCGTATTTTGTTGTTCCGGGATTTGAGATAAAGTTAAAGTTAAATGGAGTGTCTCCGACAAATCCGGTTACTGTATGACAAACATCGCACGACACAGATTCATTAGCACGCGAATTTGCTTCCGGTTTCGGAGGCGGCACATCGCCTGTCATAAATGATACAGGTGCGTGGCATCCGTTGCAACCGGCCTTAACACCGGCTACTTTAGGCTCCTTTTCCGCATGCGGAACAGCAAGCTTAAAATACTCGATCTCATCCCATTCATGTGTATAGCATTTGGACATCATCATCTGATTCCATTGCGCATAGAAATCTGTATGGCATGAAGAGCCGCATTCATCGGGCTTCTGGAAGTTCTCGTATTTGAAGATTCCTTTGGCGTCTTCACCGCCTTTGGTATTTTGGGAAAAAGCTGGAATTGGAGCGAGCAGCAGGAGTATAACAATTGTCTTTCTCATCTCAAGACTCCTTCAGTTATTAGTGCAGATATGAATTATAAATATTTCAAATAAAATTATAGAGAACCGATTTTTACTAAAATTGAAAAATTATTGTACACAATTTTGGGAGTGCGGGGCATAGAAATTGACGCCTGCGGATGAGTAATTCAGGAAAATTCAGAAGAGGTTAGAAATGTGTCAGATCAGTTTGTAATTCTCAGCAGGCGGGTTCTTCTTGCAAAGGTCCGACAGTTTGGTGAGTAATCTAAGGGGATCGGTTTCAATCACAAGCATATCAAAAACATCTTTACGCATGAAGTCTTTCTCAACTACATCATTCAGAAACGCTAACATATTATCATAATAGCCGTCAACATTCAGAAGCCCAATTGGTTTTGAATGAATGCCAATCTGCTTCCATGTCCAGACTTCGAAAAGTTCTTCCAGAGTTCCGATTCCGCCTGACATTGCAATGAATGCATCGGAGAGTTCTGACATCTTTGCTTTTCTCTCATGCATTGTATCAACTATGATGAGTTCATTCACTTCATGAAGAGCCGCTTCGCGGTCAACAAGTGTCTGCGGAATTACACCGGTAACTTTAACATTATAATTCAGAGCAGCATTGGCAAGCTCTCCCATTATGCCGATGTTTCCTCCGCCGTAAACAAGAGAAATATTATTCTTTGCCAGCTCCCTTGCCAGTTCCTGCGCGGCGAGCAGATGAGCTGAACCCTTGCCTGAGTTAGATCCGCAAAACACACATACTGTTTTCATTTGAATAAAGATTTTGTGATAAACTTATGTGGACAATCCGGAGATTGTGAAATGCATTTTTCCATATCAGTACAACTTATTTCTGCAACATAGCTGAGAATGAAAATTACAGGCAGAAGGTATTAGAGCCCTTATACAATAATAATGAAAGCACAAAAATAAAAATCTCATTATACCAGAGCCAACTCAATAAACAACTGTTAGCTGAACTGAGTAATCAAAATGAAACTTGAGAACTCATAATAAGATCACTTTTCCTTAACGTCTTTCAGAAGTTCTTCCGCATATTTGACATCTTCAGGCATTACCTTGAAAACAACAGGTCCTGTAATAGGATTAAAACCAGTTCCTATCACACCTACACCGAAGAGATCCTGAACGCCTTCACCTTCAACAAGATATCCTATCTTTGCTTCATCCAACAATGATTTTACAATGGCAATAATCCCGTCATGACCAGTTTCGAAAATCGGAACTAGTCTTTCATTATCGAGTTTTTTGTGTTCTTCTTTGTTCATGTCTTTTGTTTTTGTTAATCTTCTTAAATTAATTGTTTAATGCAATTTACTTATGAAGTTGAAAGTTAAAAGTTAAAAGTTGAAACTTGCGGCGAAGCCGTCGCTTTGGGAAGGATTGATAATTAGAAACTGTGGAGTAGTATTGTTTTAGAATTCATTCTTATAATTTCTTGCATCTTCATCTTGCCCTCAAACAGTTTCAATATTAAGAAAAAACTCTTGCATTTTTCGTGGCAACAGCATTGATTAACTTGCTTAAATCAAATCATGAAAATGAAAAGTGTGATAACAAGAGAACTGATCAATAAGTCATATACTTATTCCCAATACAAAGAATTAGTTTCACAGCTTATTACCGATAAGAAGACAACAGGAAATACCCAATCGGAAAATTACATTGCATTCACAAAGCTAAATGCCGAAAGAGTTAAGAGAATTGAGAAGACTTCAATGATTGATGATGATGTGAAGAACATATTTGAAGCAATTGAAAAAGATCTTATCTTCCTGGTTATTGCAGAGGCGTGGTGCGGAGATGTGGCTCAGAATCTTCCGGTAATTGAGAAGCTGGTAAGACTTAATCCTAAATTAGAGCTTCGAATAATTCTTCGCGATGAGAATGATGATGTGATGCAGCAGTTTCTCACAAATGGCGGAAAGGCAATACCGGTTTGTCTCATTATTGATAAGAATGATCTGACTGTACTTGCAAAGTGGGGACCGCGCCCGATTCCTGCACAGGAAATAATGAGGCAACACAAGCAAAATCCTGTAGGGAGTTATGATGAAGCATCAAAGAAAATACAACTGTGGTATGCCGGTGACAAAGGCAGGGCAACCGGTGCAGAGCTATCGGGCTTGTTGAAATCACTCATGCTTGATTAGATCTTTTCATAAACTTACTGATTATTATGATTAGAAAGGTCATACCGGAAGACTCGGAAGAAATTTGCAGGATCTACAATCATTACATAATGAATTCCGTGATCACATTCGAAACAGAAACTGTAAGTGATGAGAACATGAAAGTCCGAATAGAAAATATTTCACATAAATATCCATGGATAGTATATGAGGATGACGGAAAGATACTTGGTTATGCATACGCTACGAGATGGAAAGAAAGACAAGCATACGATCTAACGGCCGAGTGCGCAATTTATGTTGATAAAGATGCGCAAGGAAAAGGTATTGGAACAATTATGTATTCTGAGTTGATCAATGAATGCAAAATCTCCGGACTTCATTTGCTGATTGCCGGAATTGCATTGCCTAATGATGCAAGTATTGCATTGCATGAGAAACTTGGATTTGTTTACACCGGAAAGTTTTCAGAAGTAGGGAAAAAGTTAGGCAGATGGGTTGATGTCGGATATTGGATATTGATCAATGAGGTAACAAGTTTCTGAACAGAACATAAAAAAAGCCCGCGTAGCGGGCTTCTCTTTAAGTGCCTAGGACTGGTTTTGCTGTTTACCCAACCTTTGTTACATTGGCAGCTTGCGGTCCTTTTGCTCCTTCTTCGACTTCAAATTCAACTTCGTCACCTTCGTCGAGCTTTTTATAGCCGTCCTGAATGATTGCTTTGAAATGAACGAAAACATCGCTACCGCCTTCTCTTGTGATGAAGCCATAGCCTTTGGTTGCGTTGAACCACTTAACTGTACCTTTTTCCATGTAGTACTTTTGTGTTTTAAAGGTTAATAATGAGTACTCAGGCAAATTTTTTGGTCCTTGGATCTTTTGGCATCTCTTGCGAAATACCACCTGCTGAGATATTAACCTTTTTCAAGGAAGGTATTACCAGCAAATCCCGAGAAGCTTGTTGCTACTTACTTTGGTAGAACAATTCCGACTTAACGGAACCAAAAAACGCTGTACTGTTACTTTTAACGCTTGCAATCTATACATAAGTTTTGCCAATAACAATTGCATTTTTAATAATTCTTTCAAATTTCTGAAGTTATTGAGTAAGGAGTTACAGACATCATTCAGACATGAAATGCTTGAAGTGAATTTACAAATCGAATATTATGAACGAACCTATTCATCAGAGACTGCAGACCAATTTCAAAAAGTCTCAATATCAACTCATTATCAATCTTACTTTTAACTCTTCAAACAATTATCTTTGTTTCACTTCATTTTATGAATAATTGAGCAAACAAAAGGAATTCAAAGGACTAGCAGCATCGCCGGGCATATCAATAGGCAGAACATTTGTCTATTCAAGAAGTAATTTCGAGATCGATGCGCAGCCTGTTAATGACGCTGATCTTGCAAATGAGATCAAGGAATTTCACTTAGCCCTCGAGCTTTCCATTAAAGAACTTACAAAGATCAGAAAGCTTTCAGAAGAGAAGATAGGCGAGAAGAATGCAAAGATCTTCGACTCTCAGATTGATATTCTCAACGACAAATATTTCATTACCAATATCGAAAAACGAATTGCTGAAGAGAAACGAACAGCAAGTTTCATTTTTGATGAGGAAATGATGAAGCTCAGCAAAGCTCTTGTTGCCGCCAACAATGAATATCTGAAAGAACGATCAGAAGACATTAAGGATGTAAGAAACCGCGTGATAAGAAACATGCGGAAAGAAAAGCTGGTCTCAAAAGTTCCGGAGTACTCGATCATCATTTCACACGAACTCACACCTGCTGATACTATCTTGTTCAGCAAGCGGGAGATACAGGGATATGCAACTGATAAAGGCGGAATTACTTCTCATGCGGCAATAATTTCAAAAGCGTTGAACATTCCTGCTGTAGTCGGAATGAAGGACATTTCCGTTTCACTCAAGACGGGTGATTTTATCATCATAGACGGTATCAAGGGAATTGTCATAAAGAATCCTTCAGCTGAACTGATAGAGGAATACAAACAGAAACTCACTGAGCTCAAGATTCATGAAAGCGAGCTTAAAGAACTTATAGGACTTCCGTGTTGTACTTCTGACGGCACACAGGTTGAGCTGTCAGCAAACATTGAGTTTGACGAAGAAATAAATTTTGTTGTGAATGTTGCGCGATGCGGGGTGGGGCTTTACAGAACAGAGCATCTTTTTCTTGAAGCGGGTGACTTTCCATCCGAAGACAGGCAGATAGAAGAATACGCACATATCTCAAATATTACTTATCCAAATCCGGTTACCATAAGAACCTATGATATCGGCGGTGACAAGCTGTTGCCAAGATCGGAAAGAGAAGACAATCCGTTCCTAGGCTGGCGCGGTATAAGGATTTGCCTCGACCGTGTTGAGATTTTCAAAGAACAGTTGAGCGCATTGCTTCGCTCTTCAGAAAAAGGCAATCTGAAAATAATGTTCCCGATGATTTCTTCTGTAACAGAGGTTATCAGAGCAAAGGAAATTCTGGGTGAAGTAAAACAGGATCTCCAATCACGGGGAATATTCTATGATAAGGATGTAAAGGTCGGGATAATGATTGAAGTGCCTTCAGCATATTTTCTGGCTGATGAACTTGCAAAGGAAGTTGATTTCTTCAGCATTGGAACAAATGACCTGATTCAGTATCTGCTTGCAGTTGACCGCGGCAATCAATTCATCTCGGGATTGTTTCAGCAGTTTCATCCGGCTGTTGTGCGTGCAATAAAATCCATTGTTGATGCAGCCAAGAGAAACAATATTCCCGTCAGCATTTGCGGTGAGATGGCATCCAAACCGATAGCAACAGCAGTGCTCATGGGATTAGGTCTCAATGAGCTCAGTGTTGTCCCGTCAGTATTTGCGGAGATCAAACAATTGATAAGAAGATTGAAATATGCTGATACTGTTGAACTCGCAAACAGGCTGCTGCTGCTGACGAACGAAGCGGACATATCTGAAGCGGTGAAAGTATTCTATGAAGAACGGGACCTCCTTCCAAAGTAATTTGCTGTCGAGAGCTTAAACCCCGCTCTTATTTCTTTTGTCATACAATTTGTAAAATTCATCCTGTACTTGCAGGATAATCCTTCACAAAATTATCGGAACAATTATGAATGGAGCTTCAGCCAAGGCAATTGTCTTTGCCATTTTACTTTCACTCTCAGCCACAAGCATCTCTCTTGCCGGAAATATTTATCAATCGTTTGTGACACACAACGAAGAGAATGAACCATACAACAATTACAGTTACTACATTCTTCGCAGAGGGATCATCGTACAGCTTGCGCAATATGTAGTGCAAAACAATGCACGCTGGAATTTCCAGTCTGACTGGAAATTTCTTCAGGCAGTAATAAACTTCGATACAGGAAACGTAGTCTCAAACACCAACGGAAAGAACCTCATCAAGTGGCTTACCGAAGACATGGGAATTGAGTGCGATCCTCATGCCCACGAGAGTCAGTACAATTATGCAGATGTAGCATATCTGCATTCTCAACTTGGCATCACACCTACAAAAGTTGTCGGAGGATTTCTTTACAATCAGATAATCAACGGCAACAACTGGGAAAACCTTGAACAGGGAATCTATGGAAGAGTTTACACTTCATACTTCTGGAAGCCGGATATACTTTGGGGTGGTGGCACGCCGAATCATGTAAATGATCCGTCGAATTACGGGGCGTGGAAACCTCAGAGCATGGCAAATTATTATGTGCATGATTCAACGAAGAATCTTACGCTGATCGGCAACGGGTGTTCAAACAAGATTTATGATACAACGGCAGTATATACAGCTTTGAACAAAGTCAGGAATCTCATGAATGCATATGAGTACGGTCTGATTCCTGACACCGGATTTTACACTTCAAATGTTTTCATGTCAATCGGGCAGCTTAATACTGCGCAGCTTAATAAGATGAAACAGTTCATAGACACAATAAACATCTATGCATCGCAGGGAAAAATTCAGTGGAAGAGCGTTAAGGAAATTTATGATACATGGAACAGCGACTATTCCCGGAAACCGTTCTATTTGCAATGCGCGCAATTGCCCACCGGTTACAGTGTGGTAAACATTACTGCAACGACAGAAGGATTTTATGATGCAGTTTCAAACAGTTCATCAATGCGTGACACGTTCAGAGTTTATCTGAGAAGTGCAACTTCGCCTTATGCAGTTATTGATTCTGCCAAAGCAATAATTGACAGCGTCAGCATGAAGGGAAGTTTTGTGATGCTTAATGCACCGAGCGGAAATTATTATATAGTAGTGAAGCACAGGAACGGACTTGAAACCTGGAGCAGAACCAACGGTTTTACTTTGACAAGAGGAAGCGTGATGAACTATGATTTCACTTCTTCCATTTCTCAGGCATACGGAAACAATCTAAGACAGAAAGGCGCTAAGTATTGCATCTTCTCCGGTGATGTAAACAGTGACGGCGTAATTGACTCTGAGGATCTCAGCATCATTGACAATGATGCATTCACAATTGCTACAGGATATTTGGCTAGCGATCTTAACGGGGACGGAATCACGGATGCGGGTGATCTATCAATAGCGGATAACAATGCTTTTGATTTTGTGCAGCTTGTAAGGCCGTGAAGAGTCTATAGCATGTCAGCCCTTCGGGCTTTCATTGTGTTCACATCCTGCACATTTTCATAATTGCATTATTCATCAATCCACCTCTTGCTCCAGCAACAACAGGACGCCCCCCTTGAAAAGGGGGTGGGTGGGTTATCTTGATAGCAATTCCAGCTGGTTCCCAAACTCCCAGGCTGTCTGAAAACTCAAATTCCCCGCTCGCTCCCAAACTCCGGTTTGGGAGCGCACTTGCACATGAAACTCCGTTTCATATCCTTTTTGTAGCGCCTGTGGACTTCCCTCCTGCTGCAAGTTTTTTAAAGAGTGGACTTGTCTAATAGCTTCTGTATTGGAGATGCAGTTCTGCCGCTTCACGTATTCTTGGTGTAAAAGGGAGAACTGGAAACTGAAGATCTGGAATAGAACTTATTGCATGTAAGAATCGAAGCAGAGCTTCTTTAACAAGTGCGTACCCAAACAGGAGTTTGGGTACGAGCATAAA